>NZ_JBFEGM010000006.1:0-233836 GCF_047228845.1 Sporosarcina pasadenensis | reverse complement strand
AATCGCCGGTACAATACCGACAACTGGCTGCTTAATAAGGTGTTTTTTACTTGTCTCAAAAAAGATAGTCAGTGCCGAGCGGGAATGGCTTCTTATTATTTACTTCAACTTCTGCAAAATGACGACTTTCAAGTAATTGAATTCCGGGAAGTCGCGATTTGTGCGGAAATCCTTTGGCAATGAAGATTCTTCAAGGATCTTATAGCGGGAGCCTGCATCCGCAAATCCTTTTTCGATAAATGTCTTGAACTTCTTCATGCTGAAGCTTGCGTTATTCGTCGATGCAATGATGATACCATTCTTTTCAGTGATGGCGATTGCATCCATTAGCAAGGCCGGGTAATCCTTCGCCGTACTGAATGTGTATTTCTTCGAGCGTGCAAAACTCGGTGGATCTAAAACAACGACATCGAATTTCAGTTCATGGCGTTTCGCATAACGGAAATAATCAAACACGTCCATCACTTTAATGTCCTGTGCTTCATAATCAATTCCGTTCACACTGAACTGCTCGATCGTCTTCGGCAAACTGCGCTTCGCCAAATCCACACTCGTCGTCTCCCGTGCCCCGCCGAGAACCGCAGCAACCGAAAAAGCACCTGTGTATGAAAATGTATTCAACACGTGCTTGCCATCCGAATACTTGTCGCGCAGCGCTTTCCGCACATCGCGCTGATCAAGAAAAATTCCTGTCATGGCGCCATCATTCAAATCGACAGCAAAATTCATGCCGTTTTCCTTCACGATGATCGGGAAATCCCCCGGGACGCCTCTCACGAAATCATCCTGTTCGATGTATTGGCCTTTCGTATCGAACCGTTTTTTCTCATAGATCGCTTTGTAGTCCACAAGCTTGTCCAACACACCATACACATGATGCTTCAAGGAGTAAATCCCTTCACTATACCAGCTCACCATGTAATAACCGTCAAAATAGTCGATCGTCAATCCACCGATTCCATCACCTTCTCCATTGAAGATGCGGAATGCAGTCGTCTCGCTATCTTCGAAGAAAGCTTCCCGTCTTGAAAGGGCTGCTGAAATTTTCGATTCGAAAAAGGAAAAATCGATCTCCTCATTTTCATCCCTCGTCAATACCCAGCCAATTCCTTTGTTTTGATTGCCATAATAGCCTTTCGCGATGAATTTACGGTATTTGTCGACCAAGCGAATAATAGCACCTTCCTCATTCAACACTTCCGGATTCACCACTGCGTCTTTCAAAATCAATGGGTAGCCTCTCTTAAAGGCCGCTATACTTTGTGCGTTCACTTGTACATCAATTTTTTTTGTCATCTTGTCATCCTCTATCCATCATTTTTTTCATTATCGCATGGAATTTCTAAAAAAGCGAAGGACGCCCGTTGCTAGACGTAAAAAAAGCTTCTCATAACGGAGAAGCTTCTACGTCAAGCAAGCAGGCGGAACGCCAGACTCTTCAAAAGTCCCATACGAATCGGACGTTCCAATTGTGGCCCTCTTACTTTATTTAAATACGTTGGTAAATCGCCTTCATACACGAGTTCCATATGTGGCAAATGCGCCAGATGATGCGGCATTGTCAGGCAAGGCATCGTCATCAGGCGGTGCGTTTCGCTCTCCTGCATGACAGTTGCGACGAATTGCGAACAGAAAAAAGCCCTCTTCCGTCGAATCTCTTTATTCAGCGCCACGCCGAACAAACCGATAAAGTTATATTTATAGTCTCTATGATTCAACTCGAATTGAACGATTTTCTGGCGAATCCGCATATACGCTTCCGTGGAAACTTCGCAACGGTACACAGCGCAATCGGCCTCCTGAAAAATGCCTTCCGCAACATTTTCACGTACAAACCCACCGAAGAACGGATTGTATTGCTGCTTCCGACCGAAACTATAGATCTCGGTCAACTGCTCGTCGAATGCAATCGATGCATGATTCAAATCCTTGCGTGTATACATGCCAATCGCCTTTGACAGCAATGTTCCCGTGTCAGTGAGTACGATATAGATTGTTTTTCCCATTATCCCAACCCCTAACTCATCTCTCTCTACAAGTATGTACAATTTTTTCGGGAACCTAAACCGTCTGCAGGTGGAAACCTTCTAAGCCCTAAGTTGTAGACAAGATTCGGGGAGCGGACAGTTCAAGCGTTTTTCTATATATGTATTATACGTTTTAACTACAAGTAGAGTTTCACTTTCCTGAGATTTTTCAATCCCTCGAAAAGCGATGGGCGCCGGTTGTCATGGTATTAACAATCGCTCATCTATCGATTGTTTTTCTATTATACTATTAAACACGCCGACTTTCTCGCTTTTTTTAAAAATAAATGTTTAGGATAAAAAGACACCTGCTTTAGTCGCAGATGTCTTCCATTTTATCAGTTGCTTTCAGAGTAAACTTTCATGGCATCACGCATGAATACAGCCAAGCCTTCTCCGAATTGGTCGATGTTCTTCGTAAATCGTTCGTCTGCGACATACATTTCTCCTAAGCCTGCGAATGCTTCCAATGAGTAAGTTCCAATTTTATTCAAGAACGTGTACCAATCAGCGATTGCTGCCTGTGCTTCTACTGAAGATGGATCAGTACAGCGCAGTGCCGCTAGATTGGAATAAATGCGGTTCATCTCCAGCTGTTCTTTCTCACCGAACTGAGCGACATTTTTATTCGCCTTGTCGACCGCTTCATCCCCCCATCGTTCTCTAGCTTCCTGCTCATATGGATTCGAACTGAAGTCAAATCCTTTAAACTTCTCTTCGTTCGTCATTTTCATTTCTCCTCTCTCGGATTGGAGCGTCTTGTCAATCGTCTTAATCATTGTCTCCAATTGGCTACGCTTCGCCACTAACATATCGCGTTGCAGCTCGAACGCCTCCAACCGGTTGAATGAAGGACTTTGAAGCAGCTCCTTAATTTTCTTTAAAGGGAAGCCGACTTCACGGAAGAACAGGATTTGCTGGAGGGTCGTCAAGTTTTCATCGGAATAAACCCGATAGCCCGCCTCCGTTACGTTGTCCGGAACGAGTAAACCGATCTCATCATAATGATGGAGCGTGCGCACACTCACACCGGTCAAATCCGCCACTTCTTTCACTTTCATAACTCCCCGCCTCCCTTCACTATTGACTATAGAGTATGACGTAACGTTAGAGTCAACACAATTGAGATAAATATTCACGACTGAGAAGCCCTTGTAAAGTATACTTAAGTATCGACATGCATCTAGGAGGTTTGATTCATGATAATAGAAACGAATAGACTCAAATTGATTGCTTGCACTCCTGAATTTTTATCAACAATTTCACCTGAGGATTATGAAATTAGAGATCATGTGAAAGGACATGTAGCCGAACTTCAAAATGACGAGTCCCAGTTAGGATGGGGAGTATGGTTCGTTGTGGATAAAGAAACGGATACGATTATTGGTGACATTGGCTTTAAAGGGAAGCCTTCGGAAGATCATACTACGGAAATCGGTTACGGCATTGTGCCGTCTGCGCAAAATAAAGGATATGCGACGGAAGCGGTAGGAGCTCTTATCGAGTGGGCCTTTGCTTTTGGAGAAGTAAAGATAGTCATTGCCGAATGCGTAGAAGAAAACTCTGCTTCCATAAAAGTGTTGGAGAAGTTGGGCTTCCGGCAAATTGGACGGGTAGACAATATGTTGAAGTGGGAAATGAAAAAGAATTAAATTCGTAAATAACCGAGGAAATGAGCCCGTTTCCTCACCTCTCCACTTATTCACCCATCCAGCCAAAAGAAGTGTTCACCCTGTATTTACCCCTTTATAAATTCGTCTTCTAATTCCTTTTCAATCTCTTCGTCACTCATTGCAACTATGTCTACTTCTTTTTCTTTCACATTAAAATGCTCTGAAATTAACTTCAGCTGATTGCTAATCTTTGAAAGAAAATAAACCACGTTCAACAATAGCAATATGATGACGAGTAAAAATATCATTATCCACATCCATATCCCGCCTTTTTTGTTTTAAAAATCCGAATCTTTCATTCACTATAAACGTATTACCTGTAAAAGGGGTGGTGAAATGTCTGCAAATGATAACAAGCGAATAGCGGTATTCTTGAGTTTAGTGTTCATACTGTCCGGAATTTTACTAGTTGCTTGTTCTAAAGCTGATGCAGAGGACAGGAATAGAGAAGTCATTAGAGAAGTTCTGGAGCTTGAGTTTTCAGGTCCAAATGTCGAGCTTATGGATCTTTTATGGAACCCTCAATATACGACTGTTGTAAATAATAAAGAGGAGAACAAGGAGCTTGAAAAGTATATAGAAAAAGTATACGGTCCTTACTTTACAAGTTTTTACCTACACACCTTCATAAATACATCAGGGCTGACGTACCAAACTATGGCGAACTGGGCGGGATACAAGTTAAACTTGAAGGATGTCACGATTGAACAGAGCGACAAAGCGTCCAATCGCTATACATTCACAGCGACGGTTGGTTATCAAAAAAATGGGGAGGAAGAAAAAACGGCAAATGTCTCTGGGTTAGTCCTTTTCTCAACAAAAGAAGAAGGTAAAATCGGGAAATTCCATTACAGGGATGATGATCTATTGCGTGAGATGAGAGAATGAACGGGCTCTTGTTGTTCAACTAGCTGAAGCGTTTAGGCTGGTACAAAGATCTAAAAGAGATCCAACACTTTTGGATTTCTTCTGGATTCTTGCTTCTCATGTTGCATACGCTTTTCCGAAGTATTTACTCAATCGCCACCCAAACTTCCGTCTCAAATTCCGTAGAACCTGCAGGATGGATATATCGCTCAAATCCATAACTATGTCTAAGTTTCACATTTGGATTGCGCAACAACGCATCAAAAGCAGCTGGAATTGCCTCCACTCCGCCTTCGACCTTCGCGACAATAAATTTACCGCTTGGAATCAATAATTCCTTCGTATCCGTAAAACCTTCTGCCGACTCCGATTTAATACCAGCCAAATAGTGAAAGTTGCCATTGCCCATTCCCAACGTAATTCCGAAGGACTCTTCAGGCTGAGCACCCTTTTTTTCTATAATATGGTTCAACTCATCCCACAGCTTAGGAATATCCGTTACTGGCCCATTCATTTCATAGCCTTTTACTGTGAACTGCTCCACTTGTTCAATACGTGTCTCCATTTCTTCCATCCCCTTTACTCAATCGGCATCCAAATCTCAATAACGTCTTCCGACACCCCAGCCGGATGGACGTAGCGCTCGAAATCGTAGCAATCCCGTAGTTTGATGTCATCCATTTGAATGATGTTGTCATACGTAGCCGGGATGTCTGGAATTCCGCCTTCGACTTTCGCAACGATGAACTTACCGGCTGGAATGACAACCTCTTTCGTGTCCGGAAATCCTTCCGTCAATTCTGATTTCAGTCCCGCAATATAATGGATGATGTCGTTCTCCATCTTCAAGCAAACACCAAATGACTCTTCCACGACGACATTGTTCTCATTAATTTCCTTAATTAACCGATCCCATTCAGCTGGAATTTCAGAAACAGGACCTACTACCCCATACCCTCTCACTGTAAACCCTTCGCTCTGGACAATGCGTGTTTCCATTTCCTTCTCCCCTTTGCTTAATAATTGATCGATTCCTTCCATCTTCCCTTTCAGATCATAGGAATTAATAAGCTGATGTAAAGCCTTATCCATCGTGATACTGGAGCTTTGTTCAACTACTTCAGCAAAAAGTTCTTTTACCTTCTCACCTGAAGCTGTCAATTTTTCAACCGTGATTTCATCCGGGTAGGTTGAAAGAAATGCCTCTATAAAGGAGGAATCCAACGTGTCATACGCTTTGAACTGATGCAGCTTCTTATTTTCGTTCATCGCTTGTGCCAGCAGTAAATACTCCCTCATTTTCTCAAGCATTTTCAGTGCATAGATGAAGTTGTTCCGTTTCAACTCTTTGTCCAAACTTAAAGCACAATATACGAATTCAAACGCTATATCGATATTCACATCATATTTGATTTGCTTATTTTGAAAGAGTTCATTTTCAGCATTCATCTTCTCGGATACGAATCCAGTCTTATCAACAATCACTTTCCATAAAGGCGACTTCACATTCAGTAAATCACTTGGAAGAATGGACACATTGAACTCCAGTGAATTTTCCATAAATGCGATGAGCAGATAGATATCCCTGCTAAACTGTTTTTCTTTTATATAGACAGGATTCAAATCACTGAGTGTACGATGAACAAAGCTTTTTGTGCTTTCAACATCTTCAAGTTTAGAAGTGGAAACCATTAAATCAATATCGGAGTATTCATCCTTATATCCAATCACCCCGGAACCTAACTGGACAACTCCATCAATTAAATCGGAGGACTCTAATTTCTCAATCATTTTCATAAAAAACTCGTTTCTTTCATCAGAACTATACAAACCTCCACCCCCTCAATTTTCTATTCCAACCTTGCTGGATTGCTCCCTTTCACCAAAAAGCTGAGCTTTGTTTCTGATAAAATGATTGCAGCAAGTATTAAAACCGCCCCGATTCCCATCTTAAGCGTTAAGATCTCACTTAATAGAATGACGGAAAAAACCATTCCCCATAATGATTCCGTCGAGAGGATAATTGCCGCTTTCGTTTCTGAAATGAATTTCTGTGAAACGGTTTGCAATAAAAATGCAATCGTCGTCGAGAAAACGCCTAAATAGAGCAACGACCACATACCTTCCGGCTGCGTGCTAAATGCCATTTCGCCTTTCATCAACACAACAGCAAAGCCGATTATAGTCGCTGTCGCCATTTGAACAATCGTCAATGCAATCGGGTCTTCTTGCTTCACAAATTGTGACGTGTAAAAAATATGGAATGCGAAACCGATCGCACAGCAAAACGACAGGAAATCGCCGATATTCAGTCCCGCTGACCATTGAAGTGACAAAACCGCTACGCCGAACATCGCAAGAAAAGCGCCAATGAGTTCGAACAGATCCAACTTTCTTCTATAAATCGCAAGCCCAATAAACGGCACGATGACAACATTCACCGCAGTCAAAAAAGCATTTTTAGACGGTGTTGTAAATTGGAGGCCGACCGTTTGCAGCGCAAATGCTATGTATAAGAAGACGCCCAAAACTGCCCCTTTCACCAATGCACCTCTTGAAATGAACTTCAATTTCTTATAAAAAACCGCACATAATAAAACAGCTCCAATAAGGAATCTGCCTGCTAAAATCTGATAAGGCGTGTAGGAATCGAGTGCAACTGCACTTCCGACAAACCCGCTTCCCCAAATGATTGCTGTCAATATCAATCCGATTTCACCAATATATTTCCGCATAGTATCCTCCGGTATCCAAGTAATTAACAATTTATTTCATTATAGCGCAACTGTCTTCATTCAAAGACTCAATTTTAAAATTTCATTCATGTATTGTTTCATCGCCAGAGGAAAACCTAAGCACAAAACCGGATAGGAGGTTTCCCAATTGAAACACTTACGCTTCTTGATTCCATTCCTCGTGATTTCCATGCTCATCCAACCTCTTACGTCCAAAGCGGAACAGACCAATATTGACCAACAATCCATCCAAGATGCACTGCTGTCAACCCTTCAGCCGTATATTTCGGAAGGGATCATCGACTTTTACGGCTACGACAAATCGTATGGATTATACGATGCAAAAATATTGAACATCCAGCGAGACGAGAAAGGTGGATTTTCCTTCACTGTTGAAGTTCAAGTGAATACATTTGAGACAGCAGAAAATCCGCCATACGGCAAGGAGACATTGCAGTTCGGAATCAGTCCGAAAGGTGTCAAACTGCTCGACTTTACGCATGAAGGTGATGATGAGGAAAAGAAATTACATCAATTTTATAAGGAAGCGCTCATCGACATTAAAAAGTCATTCCATTTAAATTTACTCCCTTATGAGCGATACGATTATAACCAGTTGCGGTACAAGGCGGAAAAACAAAATGATTTCAATTCACTGGCACATATCGCGGAAGAAATTGTCATCAATATTCTTAGTACGGAAATACAACCGCCTTATAAAAACGTAATCAATCCTGTAACCTTTATAAAAGGCAATGAAGGATTCATCCTGTTCAAGAAAGCAGATGGAACCAATTTCTATTACAAAGTCCTCAAGGAGAACGGTATTTGGAAGGTCGTCGAGCAGGAGAGCGAGAAAGGGAAGAAGATGGGGTACGACTTACTTTGGTATATGTAAGTAAAAAGAGGTGGCTGAGGATATGCCTAGTTATTATTTTTGCCCCTAAAACAGAGTGTAGACATAGTCAAAAAACAACTTTGTCTACACTCTGAGAGGCGGCTCCAGCCGCCTCTATTTTATCGATAAAATTAGTTTGTCGTTGCACCTTTCCAGTGTGAAATGTCTTCTTCCAACGGAACTTGTGCAGCTCTCGCTCGGACTGCAGCGAAGAAAAACAGGACGACGAGGAAAATTGAAATGACCGTTGCCCCGATATACGCGACATTCATCGGCAATCCGAAGCCGATCGACGCATTCAAAATATACGTCATCGTTGCCATCAGCATGAACGTTCCGGGGACGAGTGCCACCCAGTAGTTCTTCCGTGCAATGAACAGATACATCGCACCTACGAATAACGCGATCACGGCTGTCGATTGGTTCGCCCATGAGAAGTAGCGCCATAGAATGTTAAAGTCGACTTGCGTCAACGCAATGGAAATGACGAACATCGGTACAGCAATCCAAAGACGGCTCACCATTTTCACTTGTGACAACTTGAAATAGTCTGCAATAATCATCCGCGCACTACGGAAAGCCGTATCGCCGGAAGTGATCGGAAGGATGATGACACCGAGAATTGCTAGCGTTCCACCAACTGCACCCAACATCAATGTAGAAGCTTCGCTGACGATCAATGCAGGACCGCCTGCCGCCAACATTTCACTCAAGCCGCCATACCCGTTGAACAGCGCCATTCCCGCAGCTGCCCAAATCATCGCGATAATCGCCTCTGCAATCATCATGCCATAGAAAATCTTTCGGCCTTGCCCTTCTTTTTGCGTCGTACGTGATATGATCGGAGACTGTGTCGCATGGAAGCCAGACAATGCACCACATGAAATCGTCAAGAATAGAAGTGGGAAAATCGCCAATTTGTCAGGGTGCATATTGGCAAATGTCAACTCTGGAATCTCTACTCCTTTGATGACCATCATTCCCCCTACTCCGACCGCACTGATGATTAAAAGTGCACCGAAGATTGGGTAGAAGCGGCCGATGATCTTATCGATCGGCAATAGTGTTGCAAGAATATAATAGGCGAAAATAAGTGTAACGATGATACCCATTGCCATCCAACCGTTCATCAAGTTGTAAAGCAAACCTGCAGGTGCGGAAACGAATACCGTTCCGACAAGCACCAATAACAGAATGGCAAAGGCATTCACGATATGCTTCATGAATTTCCCTAAAAACTTGCCTGCAAGCTCTGGCAGATGCGCTCCCCGGTTACGAATCGAGATCATCCCTGTCAAATAGTCGTGGACAGCGCCTGCAAAAATTGCGCCGATTACAATCCAAATGAAAGCAATCGGACCATAAAGCGCCCCCATGATCGGACCAAAAATCGGACCAACCCCCGCAATGTTCAACAGCTGGATCAGCGAGTTCTTCTTCGTGCTCATCGGTACATAGTCGACGCCGTCCCCACTCGTATACGCTGGCGTCGCACGGTCCTCCTTCACCCCAAACATCTTCTCAATGAATTTGCCGTACGTGAAATAACCGACAATCAATAAGACGATACCAAATAAAAACGTAATCATTTCTTTTCCCCTTCCCCCCGATAGGAGTAATTTCTTCCAGCCCGGTGAGATGCCCACAAAAAAAGATTAACCCCAAGATGATTTCAATTTGATTAACGCGGGCAATACCCCAACTAATCTGAAAGGTTTATAGATTATTATACTTCATTTCAAGGTAAATTAATATACAGTTTTCAGTTTCTTTTAAATATTACAGATAACACTAATAGAATTTATGAATACAAAAAAAGCATGCGGATTCAGCCGCATGCTTGTTCAATTTCCTTTTCAAATAAACTTCCCGATGACTTCGTTAACAGTTCCGCCCTTTGTTTCGTGGACGCTCTCTCCCGCCCATAACGACATGAATTCTGATTTGCCCAGTCTTGCCGATTCGCTCCGGATTTTCTTCGTCAAGTCGTTTTGGTATGGATAAGGGGCGATCGGTCCATCTGCCATTATGTCTATGAATGAATTTCGAATGCCTCTTGCCGACTTGCCCGAGAACACTTTCGTCAGAACGGTGCTATTTTCGGCAGCTTCTATGACAGCTTGTTTATAGATCGGATGTGCCCCGCTTTCTTCAGCCGCTAGCAACGCTGTGCCAATTTGCACGGCTTGCGCTCCGCGGAGAAGTTGCTGGTCTAGATGCTCTTTGTTAGCGATTCCACCAGCCGCAATGACAGGAATTCCGACAGCATCGACGACTAAAGGCAACAAATCCGCAAGCGGCACTAACTGCTCACCGATGAAGGAGCCCCGATGTCCACCGGCTTCCTTACCTTGTGCGACGACTGCGTCCATTCCGACTTTTTCGGCTGCGACGGCTTCTTCGACTGTCGTTGCCGTGCCAATCAAGTAGATGGCATGCTCCTTTAACTTTCGGACAACTGTTTCATCGGGCAAGCCGAATGTGAAGGAACAAACTCCAACGCCTTCTTCGATGATGACTTCGATCTGCCCTTCGAATGACGGTTTGGACAGCCGGGCTTTCCAAAACGGCATGCCAAGTTTCTTGCCAACCGGTTGCAATGCCAAATAAGCTTTTCGCAGCTGTTCCTGGTCCAATTCCGCATATTCCGGCACGAATAAGTTGACTGAAAACGGTTTGTCCGTTAGCTTTTTAACCTCTCTAATGAAATCCCGAGTAGCTTCTGCGGATAAATAGCCTGCTCCTATTGACCCTAAAATGCCCGCATCCGATGATGCCGCCACAAATTCAGGTGTCGTTACACCCGCCATCGGAGCTTGGATAATCGGATGCTGGATTCCTAAATTATTTGTAAGGGTCATGTTTTCGCTCTCCTTCCTTCATGCCGATGAAATAAATAGATGATGATCAACGGGACAATCGAGAACAATGCAATAAGTTTGAATGCATTGTTGGCGCCTAAGAAATACAAGGCGATCGGTAAAGAAGTGAAAAAGCTAATGAGCAATGATGTTTTAGACTTAGTGAATAGGCCGAAAAAGAATGATAGAAATGATATGATCAATGATATTTGCCAAAGGACAACGATCAAGTCCAAGCACCCCCTGTACGCTAATCATTCCGAAAGTCATACACATCTTTACGGACGTCCAACTCGACACCGTTGATTGACACAGTATGCTCGTCAATCCATCGAATGACCGCTTCACTTTCACGGTATCCCCAATAAATATTCTTCTTTTTATCTCTCTTTTTATGATAGACAACCTCACCGCGTACTGCGTCTGCCACTGTTGCTCCACTGCGGGAGACGTACCCTTTTACCGTATAGTCCCCGTCCGGAGAAATTTCTTCCGTTAGAAATTCTCCTTTCGGCAACTGTTGCATGCTGAAGAAGAAGTGATTTATCAATAGGAACAGCGCTCCTAAAACCCCTATAGCGATGCCGAGTAGTAGTCCTGTCACTTTCCAAGCCCGTCTCATTCTATCCACTCATTTCCGAATTGGTACGTACCCCGTCTTTCTAATAATCTCTTGTCCTTCATTCGATAATATCCATTCAATGAACGCTTCGACATGCGGGTTGTCACTGCCCGCTGTTATGGCATAAAATTCATTTGTAATCGGATATTCGCCCGACCTAATCGTGTCTACAGTCGGTTCAACGCCGTTCACGGCTAGCAGACGGATTTTATTGTTTTTCACCATTTGCGTCGAATAGTACCTGAAAGTGTAGCCGATTGCATTATTATGATTTTTATAGTCCGATACTTGCCCGATGATCGTACCCATAAGTGATGCAATGTCCTCTGTCGGAGGGTCCATGATCGGCACATCTCCCATGAAACTTTGCAATGCCGTTTGGCTGCCGCTATCTTCGGGACGTTGGAAAGCGCGAATCGGGTCGTTCTTCCCGCCGACATCTTTCCAATTCGTAATGTTGCCGGAATAAACCCCTTTAATTTCATCCTCCGTCAAGCTTGCCACCGGGTTCTTGGCGTTAACAAAAAAGACGAACGCTTCTTTACCAATCGGCGTCAACTTCAATTCCTTGCCAACGTTCTTCGCACTCTCTATTTGCGCCTTCGATGGCTCCAATGCGAAAATGATATCCGCCCGTCCATTGATGAGATTCACATAAGCGGCTCCTGTCCGACTTGACATCACTTCGCTACTATACGGGTCGTACTCTTTTTCCGGATAGACTGCTTGTGCAAACGCTGAGTATATCGGGTAAAGTGCAGTTGCTCCGTCGATGACCGGTAATTCATCCTTTATTTGCAAGGAAGCCGGCTTGTCTAGTGACACTGCCTTCGTCTTCTCCTTGAATGGCTGGTATTCGACTAGATCAACTTGACCGTCACTAAGTACTGGTCTCGTCTTATCATAGATTCCAGGAACAGCATAGATTAGCGAAAGTGCGACTGCTGCTGATGTTCCGATAATGAAAACCTTCTTGTATCGATACAATTCGAAGCGTGACATGACGGCATAGGCTCCGATTGTAAGATACGCAGCTACAACTAGAGGAATTAAATACTCCATTGCTGTAAAATATGCGGTAAACGCCCCGAGTGCAGCAAGCGGAAAAAGCAATGCCATGATGAATAAAACAGACAGAACACCCCAAAATGTTTGCAATCTATTCCCTCCTCGCAATCTCTCTTTCGTTTAGTATACATTATTTAGAATTTAAAAAAGGTGCCGAACAGAAAGAATCTGTCGGCACCTGTTACTAAGCAGTTCCTAATTTGACTCCCAGCTCCTTTGGGCGCGCGGGAAGCCGCTTTGGATGCGGACCACCCTACTTTGGACGCGCCGAGAGCCACTTTGGGCGCGGAACACCCTACTTTGGGCGCGCGGGGAGCCACTTCGGGCGCGGAACACCCTACTTTGGGCGCGCGGGGAGCCACTTTGGGCGCGGAACACCCTACTTTGGACGCGGAACACCCTTGACGCGATACCAGTAACCCTAGCTTTTATTCCAAAATATCGCTCACCCGTCCAACTTGTCCGTCCTCTAGCCGCACTTTAATGCCATGCGGATGGAAGCTGGAATTTGTTAATAAATCTTTGACGACTCCTTCCGTCTTTATACCTGTGCGCTGATCCTTTTTCAGGATGACTGCGACCTTCATTCCTGGCTTCACATCACTTCGATTACGTCCGTCCATCAGTTCGCTTCCTCTCTCTTTTGAAAAATGCTTTGTACGACATGAGCCGTTCCCGTATGTAGCTGTCCTTCTTCACGGTTCACTTCCCCGACGTGGAAGTGTTTAATGAAATATCCATCAAACTTTTGCAAAATGTCTGCTGGATCCATGAGCATCGCTATATCGCGCGGACCGCCTGTGCCATATCGGAGCTGCTCTTTCGTATATAATTCGCTAACATAAAAACCGCCGACTTTCAGCGCTTTCTGCACGCCCGCCATCGTACGATTCATGACATCTTCGGGGAAATGGCCGAAAATGTGGACGATTGCATCCCACTGCTCTTCTTCCCATTCGACTTCCGCCAAATCACGGAGCTCCGTCTTCACGGCAACCCCTTTTTCATTCGCCAATTGCTCTGTCTTGTCTAGCCCAGCCTGCGCGTAATCCCAAGCAGTAACGTCATATCCGAGGGAAGCCAAGTACACGGAATTCCGCCCCTCCCCTTCTGCGATACAAAGCACCTTTCCTATCGGCAGCATGCGCGCAGCTTCAACGACAAACTGATTCGGCTCTTTTCCGTATATATACTCTTCTGTAGAAAATCGTTCATGCCAAAAATTCGTCATCAGCAATCCGTCCCTTTCATGCCAATTTCCTTAAGTTTATCATAACGTGTCTCTCGCATAACCATTCGCATACTTCGGGCAAATACGTTATCACCGACTTTAGCGAGTTTACCACCGACTTTACGGGGTTTACCACCGACTCTGACCACTTTACCACCCAATCGCCTCTTTTTACTTCATTTACAAAACAAAATCATACAAAAGTTCCTGAAAATGAAATTTTCCTGCGAGTAAACCCGTTATACTGAATGAAACACAATCGACATGCGCATGTCCGTTTCAGTTAGGAGGTCACTATGGAACACGAACAGCAATGGATCCAGCAAGTGCTGGCGGGCGATAAACAAGCCTATGCACATATTATTAACAAATATAAAAACCAACTGTATGCGACCATCTTGCGGATGACGAAAAATCCACAAGATGCGCAGGACCTAGTCCAGGATGCATTCATCAAAGTGTATCGCAACCTCGAGAAATATGACGCTAGCGGTTCATTTTCCAGCTGGCTTTACCGGGTGGCCATCAATCATTGCATGGATGAGTTCCGGAAAAAACGGTATTCCACAGTTCAAGTAGAAATAGACGAGACGAAGGTGGTTAATCGTGAGCATCCAGAAGTGGTCTTCTTGAAGAAAGAGAAAAGCCGTCAATTGGAGCGTCTGATCGCCACTTTGCCTGAAGACGAACGGCTCATCATTCTTCTCCGTTATGTGAATGAAATCAGTTACGAGGAAATTGGTGAAGTGATGGACGTGCCCCTTTCGACGGTACGCAATAAACTGCATCGGGCGAAGAAAAAGATGAGAGAAACGGTGAAACGAGAAGGAGGATATTTTCATGAACTGTCCAACGGCGGATAAGCTTTCACAATTTGTAGATCAGTTGCTACCTAAACAGGAGATGGCTGAAACTGAAGCGCATGTACAGTCATGTGCGTCCTGTGGAAAAGTAGTGAATGCCTTTCAAGAGGAACAGCGCTTCATTGAAGAAACGTTGCAGACACCTACCTTGCCTGGGAATTTCACTGAACTTGTCTTAGATCAGTTGGAGCCATATGGGAAATCGAAAAAACAACGCAAAGCCGTTTGGAAGCGAGTAGTACTTACTGCTGTGGGCATAGTTTTGGCAGTTGGTATTGGCGCAACTGTGAACCCGGCTTTTGCGCAATTAATCAGTGGTCTATTCACTAGCAACCAAGTTGATGAAGGCTTGCAAAAGGCGGCGGAGGCTGGACTCACGCAGCGGCTAAATCTGGAAGTCGAAGATCAAGGTCTTACGTTTGTTGTGGAAGACGTCATTGCCGACTCCTCTAGAGTTACTCTTTCTTACAAGATATTGGATGAAAGTAGAAAACCACAAAAACCGAACTTGAACATATGGAATGCCGACAATAAATATACAGCCATCGATCAAAACGGCAATATAGTGGATATGTCAGGGATTGGTTGGCCTAGGGGAAGCGACTATGGATACATTGAGTTCTCACTTTTCGATCATAGCAATCATATAGAGAAATTGACGATTCAATTCAACCTCGTCGAGCTGAATGGTGTACAGGGGAACTGGCAGCTACAGGTTCCTGTCGATTTGAATGAAAATCGCAAGTTGACTAAAATGGTGGAGTTGCAAGATGCAACTGCCGTCCATCACGGCGTCGAAATCGATTTGAAGAAGCTGCACATTGCTCCATCAGCCATGGAATTGTTTTTTGAGACATCTCTTGCAAAAGAGGAACTTCAGAGGGCCGAAGAGGCAAAGCGCAAGCTAGAGGAAAGGTTCGGCAAAGAGAAAATGGATTCTCTTGTAATAGGCGATACCTCTGGGATTGCGTACCATATCGAAAATGCTGCTGGCAACATAATTTATTCAACAGAGCGCTCAACTGATTCAGAGATAGCTAGCCTATTACGAGGGTCAAGTGAGGATACAGCTATACTGGGACGCACCACATATGCGCATTCTTTCGTCCCGAAGAATGAAGATCAATTGACCTTTGTATTGGATGGAGTCTTTAAAAAGGAACAAGCTGGCTTTTCGGTTGTCATAAAACCAAAGGACATTGAAAGACATCCCTTGTCTCTTGACTATAAAGGATATCATTTAACGGTTAAAAGCGTGGAAAAATCACTAGTTGAAGCAGAGGATTCTGTCATCATTAAGTTGGAGGGCAAAGTGGACTTTCTTGACGCGGGCTTCGGCAGCAGCTGGATGGTCGTTGACGAAATTGGCAAGGTCTACCCTGGCAAGCTAAGTAGTGGTTCAATGTCAATGAAAGGTAAAGACGGACGGCATGATATATCGATAGAGTTAGAATTGGACGGGTTACAGGAAGTTCCCGAGCAATTGACATTGCATCTTTTATACACAACAAATTATTATCCTGCTGACAATCAATGGAGGGTTCCTTTGACAAATTAAGTGACAGTTTATAGGTCGCATCCACACGTTTTTATTTAATGTGGATGCGACCTTCTGTATTTTCATCTATTCTTATATTAGTTAATTTAAAGTATTACACTAATTAAAATGTTTTCTATTATGACCGTTACCGTTTTTGAAAGGTTGCGTCTAAGTAAGTAACAAGTGAGGTGACGATATGTCCAGTGAAGTTTGGTTTGATGAACATTATGATGCTGTCTACAGTTATATCCTCATTCTCGTAAAAGATTCTCATACAGCAGAGGACTTGTCCCAAGAGACGTTTATGAAGGTCATTCGGAATGAACATCAATTCAAGGGGGACTCCCTCGTTAAAACATGGATTTTCCGTATCGCCTACACGACGACGATGAGTTATTTCAGAAAGAAGAATCCGATAACGTATTATTTTGATATGTATACTCATAGCACTAAGCACGAACGATCATCAGAGGAGATTGCCCTTCTTAATTCACAGCAAAAGCAATTTTACGAAGCGCTCAACCAACTTAAGCCGAGTTACCGGCAAGTGATCATTCTACGAAAGATCCAAGGATTCTCGACAAAGGATACGTCAGCCATCCTTAATTGGTCTGAAGGAAAAGTGAAGATGAGTTTATCAAGGGCACTTGCTGCATTCAAAGGAGAACTGGAAAAAGGAGGGGTTACAAGTGAAACACTTATCCGATGATCAGATAGCGAAGGAATTGGAGAATCTTGATCAGAAGTTTAAACCAACACGTGCACAAAAAGAGAAGGCTCATCGTACTTTTTTTCAAGAGAATGGCTATAGAAAAAAGGTTAGGATTCAAACGTGGATACCGACTGTTGTTACGTTTATCCTTTTACTATCTCTCATCTCTGGTGCCTTCTTTCTAATTAACGATACCGTTTTGCAAAGTAACGAAGACGTTACTTCTGATTGGGATGAATTTTACGTCCAACAAACAAGCACAAATAGCAATACACAATTCACTATTTATTTCCACGATGGAACGCTGTTTATATATGATATAACTCCGTATTCTACATTCGATGATAATTTTAACGAAGAAAAATTCAAAAAGTATATTACAATCACTGATACGAAACTAATCCCGGGAGAGTATAAAAAATACAGTGTATTAAAGAACAAGGATGCTTATACGATTAAAGTAACGGGAGAGACAGAATTCACTTATACCCTAACCAAAGTTGCTCCAAGAAAATATATAGGTGAAGATGGGATAGAATATTCAACTAGTTTATATTTGGATCTTTCGGAAGTTATCACAGATGATATGACGCCGGAACGATTGGAAATTGCCCAACAATCGGAACATACATTTTTGATTGAATGGGGATCCGATTCCATGGATAGAGGGAATCATGATTTCGAATCCCACGAGCACGGGCAACTTGTCGTTTCAACTGAATTTGGCGAGCTACAGCGGGGGCAAGCCGTTTATTATCATATGCCGTCTTCCGTCATCGCCAAAAATGCAGCAGTTCCTGAAATGTATATCGGAAGAATCGTAGGATTACCCGGTGAAACAGTCGAAATTAATGGCGGCCAAGTGTATATTGACGGAAAGATGCTTGATACGTTTTATGGCAAAGCAACAAGGCGCGGCGCAGGCGAAGAAGAGTATTTCAATACGGTACCGAGCAGTGTATATAGGGATGAAAAAGGGATAAGGGATTACTTCAATATGAACATGGCAGCCGTAACTGTTGAGGAAAATACGGTGTTCATTCTCGTTGATCAATGGTGGCGAGGATACGATAGCCGCGAGTACGGTCCTTTGCCGATCGGAGAGATTGAAGGGATTATTACCGGGACTGCGGAGTAATGTGATACGAGTTTGAGTAATCCATGACAGCAGGTAAGGTCATTGAGAGGTTTTCATTAGATAAAATAAAATACAGAGCAGGATGGCTGAAGTGCCAATCTGCTCTGTTTCGATTAACCACTCTTTCCACCCAACTCTTCTATTAGCGGTTTCAACCAAAAATCTGCCAGTTCTCACTCTTAGCTTTCCGAATGTATGATCTTTTTCAACTCAATTAAGTCGTCAATTACGACATCCGCCTGAGCAAGTTCGTCTTCCCTTGCAAAATCGAAGTTACAGCCAATAGAAAGTAAACCGTTATCTTTCGCCGCGTTTATATCAGATAGTCGATCTCCTACTACCGCTCCGTTGGTAATGCCATACTTTTGAACAATACTCCGGACAAGATCCGATTTATTCAGCGACTCAACATGTTCGATGCTGAATATTTCTGTAACCCAACGATCCAAACGATAATAGTTCACTATGGCTTCGAGATAGTCAATTAACCCATTACTTGCTATGTAGATTGAGCAACTATTCTCTGTCAAATAAGTGAAAACTTCCGTTACATCAGGATACAAAGCGCCGTTCCCGTTTCTTATTTTTTCAAGCAACCTTTCAAGAAAATATGCATCCGCGAGTTCCCTTTCTTCCATAGAATGATTCGGCATCAATGTCTCCCATACTATCGGCAAAGGAACCCCCATAATTTCACGGTACATCTCGATAGGTGTGGCGCTGTTCCATTTATCGATTGACCGTAAATGTTCAAACGTATCATCAAGGGCTAATTCCAGGATGCTATCTGTTTGAAAAAGTGTGCCGTCCATATCGAATATAAAAGACTGTATCATATTCACTCTCCTATACAATGTTTAGTTAGAGATTACTATGTCCTCTCCTCTACAGTCGATGTTAAGGCTTCATTTTTAACCTCTAAAATGTATTCCTTCAATACGTATTCCCGTCCACCGTTCTTTGCGTACCAATCTTTTACACGTTCTACATGAGCATGATCACCTCTTATCTTGGATTCAATTTCTACATAATCTTCATAACTGTCATATTCCCATATTGCAAAAATCTCAACAGTATCGTCCTCATTTTCCTTCATCCAACGACCGATTAACCGGGTACCGTGTTTCAGTTGGTTAGGCAAATTGGTTTTATTGAAATGTTCATTAAAGATCTCGACAAATTCTTTTTTCACCGTATAAAACTTTCTCCGATAAAACATAGGTATCTCCCCCGAAAACTGAAAAGAAGATACCAGACGATCAACATCATGTTATCTTCCTTCAGAAATATTTTTATCAGTTCCGATACATCACGTCGCCCGCTACAACCGTCATAACAACATTCGTTTCGAGGATTCCCTCTTCATCCACCTCGAACAAATCCCTATCAAGCACCGTGAAATCAGCATCGCAGCCGACGCCGAGCTTTCCGCGTGAATCAGCCTTTCCAATCGTCGCAGCGCTGCCCGATGTGAATAAACCGACCGCCTCGAACATGCTCAGCTTCTCTTGCGGCAAATACCCTTCGTGTGTCTCCCCAGGTTTTCTCCTCGTCACCGCCGCATAAATGCCGAGCAGCGGATCGACCTCTTCAATCGGCGCATCTGATCCCGCACCGCAAATGAATCCTTCGTCAATAAGCCGCTTCCATGCATACGCCCAGTCCAGGCGGTCCTCCCCTAGCTTCTCCATCACCCACGGAAAGTCGGACGGCACGAAAGCCGGCTGGATATCTAAGACGATAGGCAGCTTCTTCATCCGCTCCACCAAGTCGTCACGCAACACATTCACGTGAATGAGTCGATCCCGCTTCCCTTCTGGCACTGGATGACGCTCGATTGCGTCCAATCCTTTTTCAACCGCTCCGTCCCCGATCATATGCATCGCCACTGCTTGCCCATATTTCCGCGCAGTCGCCACGAGTTCATCGATCTCCTGATCTGTCAACACAGCCGTTCCGTATGTCAACGGATCGTTCGCATATGGCTCACTCAACAAAGCGGTGCTTCCGCCAAGTGACCCGTCAATGAAAAACTTCATCTCTCCTGGATCAATCCAAGGTTCATCATACGTCGCTTCGTCTTCCAACAGCTGCGTAAACACCGTCGAGCGACGCAGCAAATGCGCACGGAATTTCTTCTTCTCGCCGATGACATTCTTGAATGCCTGCAACGGATTGCGATAATCGCCGTAATATCCGAGATCATCCGTCACCGCGCCGGTCAGTCCGAGCGACAATAAGTCGTCGACTGATTTCTCCAGCGCCTTCGTCAGCATCTCCTCCATCGGTTCCGGAATGAGTTGCAACACACGATCCATCGGGCCTTCTTTCAATACCCCTGTCGGTTCTCCGTTTTCATCCCTCTCAATGACACCGTCATCCGGATCTGGAGTATCTTTCGTAATACCTGCAAGCTCCAACGCTTTCGAGTTGACGATCGCCGCATGCCTGCATGTCCGTTTCAGATACATCGGAGAGTTCGTCACATGATCCAAATCATGTCTCGTGAAAATCTTTTTATCCGCAAAATTGTTTTCATTCCATCCTTCTCCGATGAACCACTCGTCCTCTTTCAAATCGGGATAAGCGTCTTCAAGCATCTTCATCATTTCATCAGCAGACTTCGCCTTGGATAAATCCAAACTGAGCAATTTCTGTCCGTGCCCAATCATATGCATATGGTTATCGATGAATCCCGGGTAGAGCACAGCCCCATTTAAGTCAACTTCATTTTCAGATTCACTTTTTAATTCCTCATATGTGCCCACCGCAATGATTTTACCGTTTTCCGTCAGCAGCGCCTCGACGGTTTCCCCTTCCGTTTCCATTGTATACAGCTTGCCGTTATGCCAAATCGTTTTCATCTTGATTCCCCCTTTTCTTCCTTAATTCTAAACTTTCGTGCAACGTTGGGCAATCTAATTCGAAATGCTATAATAGAACCATCATTACAGGGAGGGATTTTTTATGAGATTGACTGTTTATTTAGCAGGGGAAATCCATACATCTTGGCGTGAAGAGGTGAAACAGAAAGTCGCGGCTTTGAATTTGCCGATTGACTTCGTCGGACCGATGGAAGACCATGACCGCTCGGATAATATCGGGGAGGAGATCTTAGGCAAGCAGCCGGATGCGATTTTCAAGGATGCCGCCGCTTCCAGTTTTAACAACTTGCGGACTGAACTGCTCATGAAGAAAGCCGATCTTGTCATCGCTCTTTTCGGCGAGCAATACAAACAATGGAACACGGCAATGGACGCGAGTGCTGCAGTCGCATACGGCAAGCCGCTCATCCTCATCCGTTCCGAACAGCATCATCATCCATTGAAGGAGCTTTCCCGCAAAGCGCATGCAACGGTCGAAACTGTCGACCAAGCTGTTAAGGCATTGCATTATATCTTCGAATGAAATGAAAGGCTATCCGACTCGGGATGGCCTTTTCTAATTTCGATGACGTTCTAAATCAGTTACCACCGACTCTGAGCGCGTTACCACCGACTCGGCATAATTTGGCTCATTTACGCATCATTTTTCATTTACAAAACCTTAACAACACCTTCATACTCCCTCAATAATCCTCTCGTACACTAAACGTAAGCCTCAATCCAACTAGGAGGATTTCAAATGACATTACTTCTTGATCGTATAAAAGAAAAACCATTATCAGTTGTGCGAAACGAAAGCTGGCATAAGCCGATTTATGAAACGAACGGCTTGAATTTATGGTACGGCACGTCGCATGCGTTAAAGAACATCGATCTCTCGATCAATGAACGCGAAGTGACCGCCATCATCGGTCCATCAGGATGCGGGAAGTCAACGTTCCTGAAAACATTGAATCGGATGGTGGAAACAGCGACAGATGTCTCCATCTCAGGCAATGTCACGTTCAAAGGAAATAATATTTTGGGCAAAGCGATGCCTGTCGAAGTTCTTCGTTCCAAAGTCGGCATGGTGTTCCAAAAGCCGAATCCCTTCCCGAAATCAATTTACGAAAACATTGCCTTCGGACCGAAAGTGCATGGCATCCGCAATAAGGCAATGATCGACATGATTGTAGAAGAAAGCTTGAAAAAAGCGGCATTATGGGATGAAGTGAAAGACCGTCTCCATAAAAGCGCGTATAGCCTTTCCGGCGGACAGCAGCAACGGCTATGCATTGCCCGCTGTCTCGCCATTGATCCCGAAGTAATCTTGATGGATGAACCGACTTCCGCCTTGGATCCGGTATCGACTCACAAGATTGAAGAATTGATCCGATTCATTAAAAACGATGTAACGATCGCCATTGTCACACACAATATGCAACAAGCCGCCCGGATTTCCGATCGCACCGCATTCTTCCTAAATGGCGAAGTGATCGAGGAAGATCGGACGACAACAATCTTCAACAACCCTTCGGATACATTGACAGACGATTATATTAACGGCCGTTTCGGCTGAAGCATGAACCCACTTATTATAAGTGGGTTTTTATTTATTCATTAACATTAATTTACAATACCTTTACACATTAACAATACCCGCTTAACAATGAGCCGTTATGATTTAGTTGTGAGGGAGATTCCTTCATCTACATTAGAATTTAAACCAGGGGAGGATTTATCAATGAAGTTTAACAAGTATCTGTTATTCATGATCATCGCTGCGTTTGCAGTTGTTCTTGCAGCATGTGGCAAAGACGGCGACTCCGGGGAATCGGACAAAAACAAAGCATCCGCGCAAGGATCCGAACTGGAAGGCAGTGTCGCTATCGACGGTTCCGGAACAGTGTACCCGCTTATGGCCCGACTAGCTGAGGAGTATATGGTGAATGAACAAGAGAACGTATCCGTTGAAGTGAGCCGTGCAGGTACAAGTGCAGGTTTCAAGAAATTCCTCGTTGAAAACGGAACGGACTTCAACGATGCTTCCCGTCAAATTAAAGATGAAGAAGCAACAGCAGCAAAAGACCTTGGAATCGAAGTGAAAGAATTGAAAGTTGCCTTGGACGGCCTTACTTTCGTCATCAATAAAGAAAATGATTGGGCTACTGAAATGACGCCTGAACAATTGGTCAGCATTTTCCTCGCTGATAGCACTGTCGAAAAATGGTCAGATATCAATCCTGATTGGCCGGACGAAAAAATCAATGCGATGGGCCCGAATGAAAACCACGGAACGTACGAGTTTTTCTATGAAAGCATTTTGGATAAGCAAGATATGGATAGCTCAGTCAACTTGCAACAGGAATATTCAACACTCGTGAACCTCGTTTCAGAGGACAAGAACGGCATCGCCTTTTTCGGATTCGGCTACTACGTCAATAACAAAGACAAAATGAATGCAGTTGCAGTCGACTTCGGAAAAGGTCCTGTCGAGCCGGCGTTGGATACGATCTCCGAGGACGGGGCTTATGCAGACTTCACTCGCCCGGTCTTCACATACTTGAATGTGAATCATGCGAAAGAAAAGCCACAAGTGAAAGATTTTGCAATTTACGTCATGAACAATATTAATAAATTCGCAGGTGAAACAGGCTTTGCACCAATTCCAGAAGCTGAAGTGAAAGAAAACGTAAGCTTCCTCGAAGGACTATAAGAAGAAACAAAAGCGCAAGTGCCTGTTCAGGGGCGACAGGCATAAGACGGATTGGCGAAGAGGCGGTTTTTGGCCTCATAGCCAATATGGCTTATGACCCGAGCCCCTAGGCGCTGGAGTCTAGACGAGGAGAGGATGGGGGCTGTTAAAGCCTTCATCCTCTTGCATCTTAATAGAAGGAGTATCTCCCATGATAAATAATGAAATGAAGGCAGATAAAGTGAATATCCGGGACATGATCGATCAAAACCAGCGAAGCAATTCGATTAGAAGAAGAATTGAAAAGCTGATTCCCAACTTCCTCATGTTGATTGCCTCACTATCCGTCCTGACGACAATCGGCATCATTTGGACACTGTTATCCGAAACGGTAGAGTTTTTTAAACGGGTGCCGATCCTCGATTTCTTTACGGGCACCGTCTTAAAGCCATTGAGCCAGAACCCTGAATTCGGGGTTCTTCCGTTATTGATGGGCACCATCACTTCTTCTTTGATTGCGATGACGGTAGCTGCTCCAATCGGACTCATGGCCGCCATCTATTTGAGTGAATACGCTTCGCCGAAAGTGCGGAAAGTCGTCAAGCCGATTCTTGAGCTGCTTGCCGGCGTGCCTACAATCGTCTATGGGTTCTTCGCCTTCACTTTTGTGACGCCTCTATTACGTGAATTTATTCCAAGCCTTCAAGCGACGAATATTCTCAGCCCTGGGCTCGTCATGGGGGTCATGATCATCCCGATGATCGCCTCCCTATCTGAAGATGCGATGAGCTCCGTTCCGAACTCGATGCGTGAAGGGGCTTCTGGATTAGGTGCCACGAAGCTTGAAGTAACACGCAAAGTTGTCATTCCTGCTGCTCTTTCCGGCATTATCGCTTCGTTCGTCCTCGGCATTTCTCGTGCCATTGGGGAAACGATGATCGTGACGATCGCAAGTGGCAGCACAAAAAACTTCACTTTCGACATTACACAATCGATGCAGACAATGACCGCTTATATCGTTGAAGTGACAGGCGGAGATGCCGCTGCTGGTTCGACAGTCTATTACAGCTTGTATGCAGTGGCAATGACCCTTTTCGTTTTCACGCTTGTTATGAACCTACTTGCAAGAGCTGTCTCTAAAAAGTTCAGGGAGGAATATTAAGATGAATCAACTGAGCGAAAAGCAACTGACGCGGCGGACGAAACGCCGTTTATTCCTGAACCGGTTTTCGAAGTCCATTTTCATGCTATCTGCGTTCTTCGGATTATTCTTTCTTGCCGTTTTGCTTGTCCGTGTCGTTACGGAAGGCATCGGTTCAGTCAACCTCGATTTTTTGACCGGTAAATTATCGACCCAGCCGGAACGCGCAGGCATCATGGGAGCGATTCTAGGAACGTTCTGGCTTATGCTCGTCGTCGCCCCCGTCACGATGTTCATCGGCGTAGGCACGGCCATTTACTTGGAGATGTATGCAAAGAAAGGCCGGTTGGTCAGTTTCATTCAGACGAATATTTCAAACTTGGCGGGTGTCCCTTCCATCGTATACGGGATACTCGGTTTGACGGTGTTTGTACGGGCGATGGATCTTGGCAATGTTGTCCTCGCCGGTGGTTTGACAATGTCACTACTGATTTTGCCGATTGTCATCGTCGCGAGCCAAGAATCGATTCGCTCTATCCCTTTCCATTTAAGCGAGGGGGCTTACGGGTTGGGTGCGACGAAATGGCAAACGATTCAGCGGATCATTCTGCCGGCAGCATTGCCGGGAATTTTGACGGGGGCCATTCTTTCCTTATCCCGCGCAATCGGGGAAACGGCGCCGCTCGTCGTTATCGGCATTCCGGCATTGCTTATCCCATTCCCGGGAAGCATCATGGACCGCTTCACAGTATTGCCGATGCAAATTTATTACTGGACACTGGATGCTTCGTTAGTTGCGGAATATGCCAATCTGGCAGCTGCCACGATCATTGTTCTGCTAGTTGCACTGTTCATCTTGAATTCCACAGCTATCATCATCCGGAATAAATTCCAGCGTGTATTCTGAGGGGCTTTGTTATCGCATCCAATTACGGGTGCGATTTTTTTATTCCACAAAAAAAACTGGAAACTCCCCTATGAGAAGTTTCCAGTCCATTTCTTATTCTTCTATACCCATTTCTTCACGCACGACGTCCGCAATACGGTTGACAAAGCGTTCGCAAGTATCGTGATCCGGTGATTCGACCATCACACGGACGAGTGGCTCCGTTCCTGATGGACGGACGAGCACTCTGCCGTTGCCAGCCATTTCCTCTTCAACTTCCTTAATAACTGCAGCGACTTTTGCATTTTCGGTCACTTTGTTTTTATCCGTTACCCGGACGTTGACGAGCTCCTGCGGATAAATCGTCATCTCGCTTGCTAGGTCGGATAGCTTCCGACCAGTTCGCTTCATAATGTTGACGAGTTGCAAGGCAGTCAACAGGCCGTCCCCTGTCGTATTGTAATCGAGCAGAATGATATGGCCCGATTGCTCTCCGCCGAGATTATAGTTTCCTTTTCTCATTTCTTCAACTACGTAGCGGTCCCCAACAGCAGTCTTTACGCTCATCATGCCGTGGCGCTCCAATGCTTTGTAAAAGCCGAGGTTGCTCATGATCGTGGATACGATCGTATCGGATTTCAGACGGCCTTTCGATTGGAGATGGCGGCCGATGATGAACATGATCTGGTCACCATTAATGACACGACCAAGTTCATCGACCGCAATGAGACGGTCTCCATCTCCGTCAAAAGCAAGTCCGATGTCCGCGCCTTTATCGACCACTAGCTGGCTAAGTCCTTCGGGATGTGTAGATCCGACGCCGTCATTGATGTTCAGGCCATTCGGAGACGCGCCGATTGTTGTCAGGTCCGCATCGAGATCTGCAAAGACGTGCGTTGCCAGTGAAGAAGTCGCGCCATGTGCACAGTCAAGGACGACATGAAGGTCTGTGAATTCCTCATCGACTGTCTGTTTCAAGTATTGGATGTATTTATGGCCACCTTCAAAGTAATCCGTCACAGTGCCGACATCCGCACCTACCGGACGAGGCAGGCGATCTGTTTCTTCATGCAAGAGTGATTCAATTTCCTCTTCCTGCTCATCTGTCAATTTGAACCCGTCCGCGCCGAAAAACTTGATGCCGTTATCCTCAAAAGGATTGTGTGATGCTGAAATCATGACACCCGCCTGTGCATTCATGACGCGCGTCAAATAGGCAACACCCGGCGTACTGATGATTCCGAGCCTCATCACTTCGACTCCCATTGATAACAGACCTGCAATCAAAGCGTTTTCCAGCAAATGGCCGGATATACGGGTATCCCGTCCAACAAGCACTTGGGATGTCTCCTGGGAATCTCTCGTTAACACATATCCACCAATCCTGCCAAGTCTAAAAGCAAGCTCTGGCGTTAATTCTTTATTTGCAATCCCACGGACGCCATCCGTTCCGAAATACTTTGTCATTGTCCATACTCCCTTTCAATGCTCATAATCAGCTTCTTCATTATGCAAGCTTTATTTCCAACGTAACTTCATTATCTGAAAGCTTCCAAGCGACATTATCAGGCGCAACTACAGATATCGGGTATGCATGCTCTCCTTCTTCGTCCGTGCCGGAAGCATCGATGCTAATATCGAAGTCCGAAGCGTCGAGTGAATTAATGACATCCTCTTTAGCAGTTACGGTCACATCGACAACTCCATCCGATGGCTTCAAAAAGGTGCTGCTATATTTTTCATCCAACCCTTTGACAGCGACTGGGATGTTTTTGAACTCCTTTGTTACATCCTCCTCAGTTGGAGTGATCGATACATCGGGAGGAGGATCTTCACCATTCATGATCGTTACGCTAATATTCACCTTGATTTTGTCCACCGAAAGCTTGGAAACTCCCTTCGGCTTTGGAAGGTTCAATTCTACCGTTCCTGATTCCTTCATCTTCGATATATCGACATCCACCCGAAGCTCATCGATGTCCTCAAGCGTCTTTTGCGGTCCGAACAGTGTCACCGTCTTTGTATCCGTGAAAACCGAGTCGATGACGATGTTCTCACCCGGAACACCTCTTTCCCTGAGGACAATCGGCACTTCTTTGCTATTTTCTTTAACTTCCACTTTGACCGTAACTTCTTCGGGTTCGATTGTGACATTCAATTTATTCAGATCCCGGTCGAGCACACGTACTCTGCCCTTTCGCTCAAATGATTTATTAATTCCCGGTTCCCCGGTTACCGAAACCTTTACGAAGCTGATTGATTCGACGACGCTTTTAGCGCCTGTCACCTGAATTGTGGAAGGCTCGACTTCCATTTTCCCGACATAGAAATCCTCTGCCAGCAATCGTTCATTCAACTCAGGGTCGACTTTGAACTGTTTCGATATTTTCTCCTCGATGAATACATCCACTGTAGAAGGATCCAATCTCACATCCAGCTTATCTGAGAGGTTCTCCGTTTGGATCTTGACAGTATGCCTTCCCATCGGCAGGCTCGTCAAATCGACCTTCAATGTGAAATCCTTCAACAGTTTCGTTGACTGTACAAGGTTGGAAGGTCCGTCAATTGACATATTGACCGTTTTCGGCACGCCTGTCACGACAAGATTTTCATTATCAAAAAAAACTTCCACCGGAACATCGCGAAGAATATCCTGGGTATCACCAATTGTGGAACTATTCGTTTCATCATCTGCCTGGACGGAAAAGAAAAGGATGATGGCAAGCGCCAATGCTGTGAAACGAAGGAACCATGGCCGATCCATTAACTTATCCATTTTTATGTTTCCCCCATTTCCAGAATGGAGTGGATGAAGTTTCAGTTTCCGCTCCAAACCATACTTGACGAAGCTGTTTCTCAAACTCTTCCATCGACAGATTCCGATTGATATCCCCATTTGCGGTGATGCTGACGGCACCCGTCTCTTCGGATACGACAACAGTGATGGCATCGGTCACTTCACTGATGCCGAGAGCTGCCCGGTGTCGAGTTCCGAGCTCTTTTGAAATAAAAGGATTTTCCGAAAGCGGTAAATAGCATCCTGCAGCAGCGATGCGATTTTTTTGTAAAATGACAGCCCCGTCATGCAACGGAGTATTCGGAATGAATATATTAATGAGCAATTCCGAAGTGACAATCGAGTTCAACGGAGTCCCTGTTTCAATATATTCACTAAGTCCTGTTTCCCGCTCAATCGAGATGAGTGCTCCGATTCGTCGCTTCGCCATATAGCTCACCGACTTGGTGAAGGCCTCAATCATTCGTTCACGTTCCTCTTCTTCCTGCATCGCGGACCTTGCAAACAAACGCCCTCGCCCAAGTTGTTCCAACGCACGGCGTATTTCGGGTTGAAAAAGGATAATAATAGCTAGGAAACCGAACATCAACACTTGATCCAACATCCACTTCAATGTATCAAGTCCAAGATATTCAGTAAGAATACGGGCGAATAAAATGACGAATATCCCTTTTAATAGCTGTACGGCTTTCGTGCCTTTTATGATGGTGATCAATTTATAGAATACAAACCAAACGAGAAGCACATCCACTATATTTTTCAGTATTTCAATCGGACTTGAGTTTGTAATCATTTCCCAACCAGGCATGCGCTTCCCTCACCTTCATCGCAAATTCTATACTTCAGTATATCATACAGCCCAGTTTCAATGCTCTTGAAAACGAACGAGGCTGGTTACTAATGGGAACGTTTTGGTTGATAATTTGTTTCCTTTCCCTATGTGTTAATCTTTCATTCATTTAATATAAAAAAAACGATTGCCCCCCCGTTGTCGGGAAGGCGATCGCTGTCATTGCTATTATTCTTGCGGCTCCTCGTTGGAGGACGGGAAAATGTCTTTGACAGTCGCCTTGATTTTATACCAAAGCCAGTCGAAAGCTTGATCAATCTCTTCACTTTTTCCTGTAACGACTGCTGTCGATGCCATATATTTTGAACCGTGGATAACAGTTACATTGCCATCCACTTCCCCTTCAATCCGAAGATTGCCGTTTTTGACGACAATGTCCCCTTTCACGACTTCACCGGCAGGAACGACGACCGTTTCCCCTTCGACGACAAGATTCGGCTGCTTCGTGAAGGAGAATTGTTGATCATTACTATAGCTTGAAAAGAGCGTTGCGCTCATTAATAGTAAAAATAGTGCGGCCGCAGCCACGAGTGGGTGCCTGCGTAATAGGCGCTGAAAGCCCGCTTGCGATTTTTCTTTCGGGAGACGTGCCATGACGCCCGAGACAAATCCGTCCGGTGCCTGGATTGGAGCAGCATCCTTCAGGAATAAAGCCGACATTTTCAGTTCATCCATCATTTCCCTGCAATGTTCACAGGCAGCTAAATGCTTTTGCAGCATCTGCTCATCATCCCGGCTTATGTCTCCGTCTAAATACGCGTGCATTAAATGGATTACTGGTTCCTGACACGTATTCATACTTAATTCCCTCCTACATATTACCCATTTGTTTCCGTAGTGCTTCCCGTCCACGGTGAACTCGGGTCTTTACAGTACCAAGTGGTAATTCTAAAATATCGCTGATCTCCTGCAACGGCAATTCTTCCATATAGCGAAGAATGATGACGGTACGGTATTTCTCGGGAAGCCGTCCAATCTCATACTGGACACGATCCTGCGCTTCCATACGCTCCACTTCTTCCTCCGGCAAGTCGCCCGCTGCTGCAATTTGCGAGTACATGTTGAGGCCATCCGTTCCAGGCACTGTCGCATCGAGATAATAATCCGGCTTCTTTTTGCGGATTCTATCGATGCATAAATTTGTTGCAATCCGAAATAGCCACGTAGAGAACTTTCGTTTCTGATCATACGTATGAATGTTCACATATGCACGTACAAAAGCTTCCTGGGCTATATCTTCTGCTTCTTGGGGATTGCCAAGCATTCGATAACAAACATGATACAGCCGATGTTGAAACATGGTGACGATTTCTTCGAATGCATCCTGATCGCCTTTGATCACTTCATTTATTCTTTTATTGACCAATTCATCCAATGACTTTCATCCTCCGCTCTATGCGGCTGTACCTTCTATACGATTGAAGGGTCCAACAGGTTTCATTTTTTAATCCATATTTTTTATTTTACCAAAGTTTGATAGTTATTTCCGTCTTTTTGGGGAACTCTTTACAAAAAAGACGCCTGGATCGGAATCCAAGCGGCCATTCTCATAATAATTTTTCCCCTAACAATGATCCCATCAGTCCGACTGCGACATCTGCGGTTTTGTTTCTTTCATCTAGGATCGGATTGACTTCGACGAACTCCGCAGACGTGATCAAACCCGAGTCCTCAAGCATTTCCATAGCAAGGTGGCTTTCGCGATAGCTTATTCCGCCAGGGACCGGTGTTCCGACTCCAGGTGTGTAGAGTGGGTCGAGGCCATCCAAATCCAATGATAGGTGGACCCCATCCAGGTTCTTTGCCTTCAAATAATCAATTGCTTCCTTCATGACCGAAGTCATGCCATCCCTGTCAATTTCATGCATTGTGAAAACTTTGATTCCTAGAGCTTTAATTAATTCACGCTCGCCAGGATCGACTGAACGCGCACCAATGATGACAATGTTTTCAGGCTTAACTTTCTGCCCTTCTTTGAAAATATTTACTAATCTTTCATGGCCTCGTCCCATAAGAACCGCTAGCGGCATTCCATGGATATTGCCTGAAGGTGAAGTTTCAGACGTATTCATGTCGACATGCGCATCATACCAGATGACGCCTAAGTTTTTATATTTTGCGGTCAAACCTGCAATTGTCCCAATGGCAATACTGTGATCGCCTCCGAGAACGAGCGGGAAGTTCCCTTTCTCTACGACCTTAGCTACCCGGTTTGCGAGTTCAGTCGTCGCTTGGACAACCTCCTCCAAGTTTTTCAACTTTGCAACTTCCCGTTCCTTACGTTCGACAGCACTTACTTGGACATCTCCCTCATCCTTCAGCGTGTGTCCGATCGCTTTCAATCTATTTACTGCTCCAGCATATCGGATGGCGCTCGGTCCCATGTCCACGCCTCTACGGCTTTGTCCGTAATCTAGCGGAACCCCTATTAATGATATATTCATTTTTTTCATATTTGTCAGCCCCCCATCCATATTGTAATTCGTTAAATGGAATGGCTCAACCTGACAAGTTTACGGATATTTATTCATTTTCCACGGATTTCGAAAACATGAATTCACAGTCTACTGGAGACAGAGGTTTGCTGAAGAAATATCCTTGGCCTTCCCTACAGCCTAATCTATGGAGGATATTCGCTTGCTCTTCTGTCTCAATCCCTTCAGCGATAACATTGAGGCCCGCCGTGTCAGCCAACGTTATAATCGCCTTGACGATAGCCCTGCTGTTTTCATTCACATCGATGTCCTTCACAAATGACATGTCGATTTTCACTGTATCCGCTGGCAGTTCTTTTATATAGCTGAACGTGCTATACCCCGTCCCAAAATCATCTATCGAGACATGCATGCCCAATTCCCTGATCTGTTGAATCGTATCCCGCATCTCAGCCCGATCCGCGAAGGAACTCTCGGTCAGCTCAATTTCAATCAGTTCCGGTTCAACTTCCTCTTCGAATAAAATCCGCTTGATCGTCTCGACGATATCCGGCTCCTCCAGCTGGACAGTCGACATATTCACCGCCATCCGAAAAGGCGCATACCCTTGCCGTTTCCATTGCACTGCCTGCTTGCAAGCTTCCCGCAAAACCCATTCGCCCAATGGCAAAATAATTTTCGTCTCCTCCGCCAAAGGGATGAATTTATCCGGCGGAATTCGACCAAGATCTGGGTGAACCCAGCGAACTAAAGCCTCAATCCCTGACAAATTTCCGCGCGACAAATTCATCTTCGGTTGATATTCCAACATGAAATGTCCCATTTGAACGCTTTTACGTAATTCATTCTCCATTAAAATGCGTTCCAACGTATTCGTCGCTGTCCCCGGCTCGTACACTTTATAGTTTCCGCCGCCACGCTCCTTGACATAATGAAGTGCCTTTTCCGCCTTCATAATTAACTCTGATGCCGTTTTCGCATGCTTCGGAAAAAGTGCAATCCCGCTGCTAGTGGAAATGGTGCATGTATCACCGTCAATGCTGATTGGACTTTCCAAACAGGCCTTTATTTCCTCCGTCAGTTGCTCAGCCTCTTCCTCATTCGCCGCCTTCGTTAACGTGAAAGCAAATTCATCTCCAGAAATTCGACCGATGATGTCCTTGGTACAGAGTACTTTCTTCAACCGCTTCGCAACAATCGACAGCACATAATCCCCGGCTTCCTGTCCAAAGGAGTCATTAACATTGCGCAATCTGTCGATGTTCAAATATACCAATCCTAGTCTCGACCCAGTGCTCTGCTGATCTTCTTTAATAGCCGCACGCAGCTTCTTGGCGAAAGCATTGCGATTGAGCAAAGACGTTAGTTGATCGTTATACGAAAGGTCACGGTTTTCTTCGACAATCTTACGGTATATTTCCGCGTCCTTGCGAATCTTCTCCTCCATGAGCTTCCGTTCCGTAATGTCATAGCGGATGGAAATATACCTATTCGGAATCCCTTGTTCGTTCAGAAACGGAACAATCTTCGTATCGACCCAATAGAATGTGCCGTCCTTGGCACGGTTACGGATTTCTCCCTGCCAGACCTTCCCCCGTCCAATTGTCGCCCACATGTTTTCGAAAAACTCTTTCGGATGATAGCCGGAATTGATGATCGAATGTGTTGCCCCGATGAGCTCTTCCGCTTCATACTTGGATATCTTCGTGAACAACTCGTTGACATAGGTGATCTTCCCTGTACGGTCTGTCATCGCGATGATGACTGATTGATCGAGAGCAAATGCTATATCAGCGAGCATCGCCTCCACATCCTGCTGATTGTCTTTTCCCGTCATTTTTCGCATCATTTTATAATAGTCATGCATAGGACACCAAATCCTTTCTGCTAACCCTCTTGCTGTCGTTTAGTTGAATTACTATCGTAACTTTACAGGTATAAAATCAATACGGGGAATCGCAAGTTCTCATTCCTCTACAATAAGTTCTCGTTTATGCTGGAAATGTTCTCATTTCTCTTTAAGGAGTTCTCGTTTTTGCCGTGGAAGTTCTCGTTTCTATCGAAGAAGTCCTCATACCTAACATAGGCTTGCTTCTCGCTGTCTCTACTATACCTTTCTATGATACCTGTAAAATCTGTATAAGATGGATTGGCTGTATGAACATTTTTCGAAAGTGTTGGGGGATTTTAGGCAATAAAAAAAAATCCTATCTTATTGATGGATTTGGGTGGGTTTGTATGTGGTTTGTGTGGTTGTTATTTAATGAGTTAATTATTGATTGCTTTTTAATTAAAACCGATTTGCTTGTAATGTCTATAACTTGGAATGCTCTATTATTAAACCTTTTGCTCCTAATTCCTTCGGAATTACTCGCAAATCATTTTTTTCGTGGAGCGAAAAAAATGATTGGCTGGGGTAGCTGGATTCGAACCAACGAATGACGGAGTCAAAGTCCGTTGCCTTACCGCTTGGCTATACCCCAACGTTAAAATTGAGATAAGCTTCGCACAACTGCGTCAGCTACACTCGATCAGTCAGTCACGTAATATTATTGATATGTATAGATGGTGGTGGGGGACGGATTCGAACCGCCGAACCCTGAGGGAGCGGATTTACAGTCCGCCGCGTTTAGCCACTTCGCTACCCCACCAGGTTAAAATTGTGATAAGCTGCGCATCTCTTTGTCAGCTTCTTTCGTTCACTCGGTCACGTACTGATGTACGCTCCCTCTTTCTCTCAATCGCTTCCGCGACCTGCTTGCTTCTCCCAATTTTAACGGGATATTGTAATAAGCTGCGCATCTCTTTGTCAGCTTCATTGGAGCTTCTTCTATAAAGTAGGAAAACAAACATGGTGACCCCTACGGGATTCGAACCCGTGTTACCGCCGTGAAAGGGCGGTGTCTTAACCGCTTGACCAAGGGGCCATATTAAAATTAGAATCTACTTCTGAAGCGCACAAATGTTATATTAACAAACTTACTTACATTGTGCAAGCCTTTTTTATATTTTCTTTTCAAAGCTGCAGGCTTACATAAAAAAAGCGTCTTCCCATGAAACAGAATTCGCAAGTTTCATCTGGAGCTTCCAACCGGATTCGAACCGGTGACCTCTTCCTTACCATGGAAGCACTCTACCTACTGAGCTATGGAAGCATAAAAATGGCTCCGCAGGTAGGATTCGAACCTACGACCGATCGGTTAACAGCCGATTGCTCTACCACTGAGCTACTGCGGAATCGTAATTAATTGTTCCAATGACAATATTCAGTTTAGCCGAGACGCAGAAAAAAATCAACCCTTTTTTCATTACCCCGTGACGACTTTTTTATATTAGCATGTCCAATCATATTGGTCAAGCCTCTATCATAAAGTACCTTATAGATTATTTTGTTTCAAAGGGGATATGACTTGAGAGCAAAACTAATTATACTCATAACCATTTGCTGCGCAGCCGCACTATTTTTCCCAAGCATGCCCGGTTCTGATTCATTAAAGGCTGTTTTCCGTTTGACGGACGAGCCAAATGAAGTCATCGTCAGGGGAATGTCGGGCTCCGCATTGACAATTAATATTTCATTCGGCGACCAGGAAGTAGAGGAGCTAATCCGTGAATTACAAGCTCCCTATCCATTGCTTCTTCTCGATATGGAATGGGCCGAGCGCTTTCCCGAAATCGTACAATTGATCAAAAAACGCAACATCCCGACCGGCTTGCTGGGACATGCAGGGATAGAGTATGAACAGAACACACCTCTTTTAGTCGAACAGCTGGAAATGTACGAGAAGTTTTTCAACGCCAAGCCGTTATGGTTCAGGACGTTCGATGAGCAGTTCCCTTACTCATTGCGAAGCACGCTTTGGGACACAGAAGTGAACGCCCTCGGCTCCTCTGTCCGTTGGTATAAGGGCGAGCCACCGCCGGTCATCGAAGGGGAAATCATTTCTTTGCCGCACCACCGCGAAGAACGGATTACATTAACCAATTTTAAGAAGCTGACTGAAACGCGGCAGAATAAATCATTAGAAGACGTCCTTTTCAACATGTCCATCAAGACAAAAAAATTGCCTGAATAAAACAAAAGCGCAGGGCGCCTGCCTAGAGGCGACAGGCATAAGGCAAAGATGTGGAGTGGCGGTCTTTGCCACGTAACAGCTTTGACTTATGACCCCGAGCTTCTGGCGCCCGGAGTCTAGACGTAAACAAAAGCGCGGTTCCCATGTTTGAGGAACTGCGCTTTTTGTCATTTTGCCTTCGCCGTTTTTGCCGTGTTCGATTTGCGCGACTGTCTACGTGCATCGAGTTTTGCCTTGTCCTCATCGGATTGGCGGTTGTACTTAGGCAACATTAGTATTTGATAAGCATTAACCGCGAGAAGCGGGAATAATAAAATTGTCACCCATGAATCGATATTGCCCGACCGGACCATTAATGCCGGTAGCCATTCGAGCGTCGTAATGACGATCATGAAAAACAATGCGGAAATGAGAGTGTGCTTTTTCGTCCACTTCGCTTTGAAATAAGCTGTGACAATGGATACAGCCAATAATGAAAACAGCAACGTCAAATAAAGGATTGTCCGCCCTGTTTCCCCTGCCGTCAGCTTGAATCTGAAGAACACCAAGTCAAAGATGACTACTGCGATGATCAGCAGTTGCACCCAATTCCATAACGTCAATGATTTGAATAAGTTCACGCCGAATTGGTGCACCGTCAAATAGGCGAAGAAGCCCATCTGCGCGACGACGCTCATCGTGAAGCCAAGGAAAATCATCCATAAGAATGCGCTAAGAAACTCCGTATATTCCCCAGCCGATAAATATTGTGAAAAGAATTCCCAACGGACGATCAAACCTAAAATCCCCGTGACAATTCCTCCGATTAACAATGCAGTAAAAAAGAATTTAACCCAATTTCGTATTGTCACGATACTGTTCCCCCGTTTTTGATTGCTCCCAATAGTGTATCAGCGTTTCGCGGAAAAATCTATTTCATTAAATGCGTAATGCATATTCCTACTTATATTGTGAACAATAATTGAAAAAGCAATCGGAAGGGAATTTGATCTCATGATGAAAAAATGGGTTCATTTACTTGTATTCGCCATACTCTTATCGGGTTGCAGCATGCAACAGCAAGGACCGAATTACGATGAAATGAAGAAGATGATGACGGATGCCTTGCAGACGGAAGATGGCAAAAAAGCTATCCGTAAAATGCTGTCTGATCCCGAGTTCAGGGAATTGATGGTGCTGGAGCAGCCGGAAGTGAAAAAATCTATCGAGGATACATTATTGTCGAAGAAAGGCGAGGATTTTTGGAAGCATGCATTCGAAGATCCGAAATTCACCGAATCCATCGCAAAAAGCATGAAAGATCAACAGCAGGACATCATGAAAAAGCTAATTAACGACTCTTCATTCCAAAAAGAAATGGTGGAGTTTTTCGGACAAGCTGATATGCAAAAGCAGATGGAAACAATTTTGCAGTCAGCGAATATGAAAAAGCAGATGGAAAAGTCCATTGAAGAGACGATTAACAGTCCGTTGCTCAAAGCGAAATGGCAGGAGCTGATCCTTAAAGCGGGTGAAGTGACACCGACCGGAAAACAAGGCGGTGGTGGCGGTGGCGGTAGCGGCGGAGGCGGCGGTGGTGGTGGCGGAGGTACGGGTGGAGGCGGAGGCAAATGACTTTCACCTCACACTCTTTTTCCGCACATTAACTCGCTCTAGTCCCATTTTATTATCAACTAGCAAGAAGCACTTCCGTTCAACAAATAATAAGTGGGGGATGAAAGGAATCCCCCACTTATTAAAGTTTTATCTTATTATTGAGTTTTATCGATAACTACCTGTGCAATTTTCGTGTATGTTTGGCCAATCGGATGACCTTCCGCATAGACGGAAGGAGCAAAATCAGTCTCATTCCAATCAGGCTGACCAAGTGGAATTTGACCTAATAGCTCGGTGCGTAATTCTTCCGCTAACCGGGTGCCTCCTCCTTGGCCGAATACATATTCCTTTTCGTTTGTCAGTTTCGATTCAAACCATGCCATGTTTTCGATGACACCTAATAATGCATGATCCGTTTGAAGCGCCATAGCCCCCGCGCGTGCCGCTACAAATGCAGCAGTCGGATGCGGCGTAGTAACTACGATTTCCTTCGATGACGGAATCATTTGGTGGACATCAAGGGCAACGTCCCCTGTTCCAGGCGGCAAGTCCAGGATGAGAAAATCTAGGGGACCCCAATCTACATCACGGAAAAACTGATCGAGCACTTTCCCAAGCATCGGACCTCGCCATACGACTGGAGCATTGTCTTCCACGAAGAACCCCATGGAAATTACCTTCACACCAAAACGTTCCACCGGAATAATCCGATCTTCGCGGATGACTGGCAACTCGGTAATGCCCATCATATCCGGCACACTGAACCCGTAAATATCTGCGTCAATCAAACCAACTTTCTTCCCAAGACGTGCGAGTGCAACTGCCAAGTTCACAGAGACCGTCGACTTCCCGACGCCGCCTTTCCCGGATGCAATTGAAATGAATTCAATATTATTCAATGGAGACAGTAAGTCCTGAGCTTCCGCCTCCGTCGCTGTGCCGCGGAATTTTTCAAGCGTTTCAGGCGGCAGTTCCTCAAAGCGGATACCGACTGAATCTGCCCCAGCCGCTTTTATCACTTCAACCACTTTCATCTGCAAATTCATTTGCTCCGCTGTGTTGACTTTAGCGATGGCCAATTTTACACTGACATGTTTTTTCTCCGGTTTAACCGATACGCTGACAATTCCATCGGTTTCCGTAAGGGTTCTATGTAAAAACGGATCCTTCAACTCGCCTACAACATCACGGACAATTTGTTCGTTAATCAATATGGCCACCCCTTAGAGATTTATTCATTCTTCCCTAAGTATACCATATTGCTCCTTCTTCAAAGTCTGAATTCACTTTCATTGTTTTTCGGATAAATGAAATTGAATGATTCCTTCGACTATCGCATCCGCCACTTTCCCGCGATAAGAAGGGTCCGTCAACAGCGCCCGTTCCTCAGGGTTCGAGATGAATCCAGTTTCAATAAGTACTGAAGGCATCGGAACCTTTTTTAATAAATACACGCCTTTTATCGCCAAGGCTTCACGTTCCGTATTTTTTAGATTCTGAACGAAAGAACCTTGAATTGATTTTGCTAGGAGTTCTCCTCCAGGATGTCCTTCAGCATGATAAAACACTTGGGAGCCTCGCCATCTTTGCTCTGGTATTGCATTGACATGGACGCTGAGGAACATATCAGGATCCTCTTCAATCGCAATGTTTTCACGCAGTTTTAAATCAGCCAACTTCCTTTGCCGAATCGTTCCAAACTGCTCACTTGGTGCATGCTCCGCAATGGCGTCTCCCTCTTTCTCACGCGTCATGACAACCATTGCACCCTTCTTTTCCAATCTCTTTTTCAACTCATGCGCAATGCTTAGTGTAATATCCCTCTCAACAATATCTCCTACTGATGCCCCTCCATCCAATCCACCATGTCCAGGGTCAATGACAATCTTCACCCCCCCAAGCTGCTCAGGCATGAAAAACCCTCTGTCCGAGGCATTCACACCGTACAGCACAACAAGAAGGGAACTTGCAAATAACAACCCGATGATAAGCCATCGTTTCAATCTCACACCGCCTTTTTCCTCCACTATACGCAGGCCTTGGCCAAGATATGAATGCTTGTATCAACAAAAGCGAAAGCCGTCACGTAGAACGGCTTTTGCGAGTAAAAGCGGAGCGTTACGAGCACATCTTTGCACTAGCCGTAGCGTTGCGAGCATAGGTTCATGCCACAGAGCAGCTTTGACTTATGAGTCATTCGAAATGCGCAGGGTTCGATTTGCCTTACAGCCCCGGAGTCTAGTGAACAACAAAAAAGAAGCCGTGACGGCTTCCTTTTTGCATTTCTTATTCAACGTCTCCTTGCCAATCCAACATGCCGCCGACCATATTTGTCGCGTCATATCCTTGCGCCTCTAAAAACTCTGCTGCGCGTCCGCTACGGCCGCCTGACCGACAAATGATCACATACGACGTCGCTTGGTCGAGCTCTTCCAGACGGTCTGGGATTTCTCCTAACGGAATATGGATTGCGTCGGGAATCATCCCTTGCGCTACTTCATCCTCTTCCCTTACATCGATCATATGAAGGGTTTCACCATTTTCAAGCTTCTGCTTCAGTTCTGCTGTCGTTATTTCTTTCATGTCAAAAACCTCCTCGTATTCACTCATTTCATCTTAACTACGAGCGCAGCCTACCGTCCAGCACTTTGATTGTCATTCATCGAACAAAAAGGACTGCCACAAAATTGGCAGTCCCTTTAATGAGTTTTAAGCAAGTTAAATTAACATCCCTGCAATGGCCGCACTTGTCAGATTGGCAAGTGTTGCCGCAATGATTGCTCGGAATCCCATCTCCGCAATGTCTTGTCTTCTCGAAGGAGCCATCCCTCCTAAACCGCCAATTAGCATTGCGAGCGCTGATAGGTTAGCGAAGCCGCATAGTGCAAAGCTGATCATGGCGACACTCTTAGGTGACAGATTGGCGATTTCAGGTGCAAAAGAAGTGTAGGCAACGAATTCGTTCAGTATGAATTTTTGCCCAATGAATGAACCGGCTTGCAATGCTTCCTCCCAAGGAACACCAATTAGGAAGGCAATTGGGAAGAATAGATAACCTAATATCTTCTCAAGAGTTAACGATTCAAATCCAAACATACCGCCTATTGCTCCAGTGATTAGGTTAATCAAATAGATGATAGAGATAAACGCAATTAACATTGCACCTACACTAACCGCTATTTTCAATCCATCCATCGCCCCGCGAGATGCCGCATCGATGACGTTTCTGGATTCCGTGTCTTTCACCATTCGAACATCTTCAGCTGTGTTTAACGTTTCCGTTTGAGGAACGATGATTTTCGCAAATAATAATCCCGCCGGAGCACCCATGAAAGCTGCCGCCAACAAGTATTCGATAGGGACACCTAACATGGCGTAGCCGCCTAAAACCGCACCCGATACGCAGGCCAATCCCCCTACCATTACTGCAAACAACTCTGATCTAGTCATTTTTTCGATATAAGGTTTGACGACTAACGGGGCTTCTGTTGGACCAAGAAAGATATTGGCAGCAGCCGACATCGATTCAGTCTCACTCGTCTTGAGGGCCTTCGCCAAAAGTCCTCCAAGGATTTTCGTCAAAAATTGCATAATTCCTAGATAATAAAGTACCGCCACTAAGGAAGCAAAGAAAATGATAATGGGCAGCACTTGAAATGCAAAGGTGAAGCCTGCACCTTCTGCTCCTAGTACTCCTCCAAACAAAAATTGAATTCCTTCATTGGATGAGTCAATCACTTTTTGGACAATTCCTGAAACGAATTCCAAGATTTTTCTTCCGAACTCCCATTTCAACACCATAAAACCAAAAATAATTTGGATGGCCAAAGCGCCAAAAACAGTTCTCGGATTGATGGATTTACGTGCTGTCGATAAGGCCCATGCAATTGCTAAAATACCGACGATGCCGCAAATTCCCCAGATGTATTGCATAGTATCTCTCCCGTCATGTTGAAATTTGAGTTATTGACTCGTTTATATTACTTGGAGTTTTCTCCGCTTACTTGCTTTGCCAATTCGGTAATATAATCGAAGAAAGCGTCGCGATTCACATCATAAACAACATTTACAGGGCGCCCGTCAGGTGTTTCAACTGTACGTCCTTGACTTGGTCCATCTGGAATGACAATACTGTTTACCGTTTGTACTTTAACAAGATCTTTTTTACCGATGAAGGCAGTTGTTAACACGTCCCATAAATAGTACGTGGAATTTGTTTTGAAGTGGACAAGAGGCGGTACCATCGCATAACTTTGACCGAGAAAATCAACCCCGATATATTTGCGATCCTTCGCCCAACGCTCACGCACATCTAACGTCAGAGGCACTTGATTTGTACTTTCTAGCGCGACTAAATCAATTTCGATGTTTGTTTTCCATACACGTGACGCTGCTTCCGGATCCCAAAACGCATTCCATTCCGCTGTCCCATCGTGTTCAGGTTCATGAACATTTCCATCTTCACGGAAAGTGCCGCCCATCCAAACGAGTCTTTCGATCTTCTCTTCAATATCCGGAGCCTCGTCCAATGCACGGGCTAGGTCAGTAAGTGGACCTGTGAATAATAAAGTTGTCTTTTCTGCCGTATTTCGAATCGCATCGATCATATGAAGATGTGCCGGTTTTTCTGCTACTGGTGTAACAATTTTTCCGAACTCATTTAAAATTGGCAGTGCATCGACAAGGAACGCATGCATTCTCCAGTCTTTCGGGAAAGGATTCTTTCCACGGGAGTTAGATTCAGCTACATCGAGGCTGACGCCATTCCCGAAGCGATCAATGATCTTCCGGCTTGCATAAACAGCCGGCTCTAAATAACAATCGGCAGGAATGACCGATACACCTGTCAGTTCCACATTATCCATTCGAAGCAATAAGAATAATGATATAAGGTCGTCGACTCCACCGTCGTGGTTGAAATAAATAGGTTTCTTCGTCATGCTGTCCCATCCTCTACAATAAATATTGTTTGAATCATATCGATTAGTCTCCCGTTATTAGCGGGAAGCTATTCATATGCTTCTTCCGGCAATTTCTTTTCTGGATGAAATGCAAAAAAACCGGATAGATTCTACCCGGTTTACCAATTCACGAAAAACCATGGAAAGATAATGTTTCCAGTCAGTTTTTCATGTAGTCCGGTAGTTTACGGTTACCAGGTAGAAACGCTTGAGCCATATTCTCAATTTATTATTTAAATGAAATTATTGCACAGTTTGTGAAGCTGTTTTTTCACTTTACATTTATAGCATAGAAACTTTTACACAGTCAATCAAAAACACGAATGTTATTTTATTTTGACAACTCATTCTTCGTGTTTGCGCTTTCAGTATAAAGAAAATTCTATAAAACAAAAACCTATACTACTTAATACCAAAATCCCCAAACAAAAAACCCTCTCCCGATAAACTCGGGAAAGGGCTGTACATATTCGTAGATTAACGTTTTGAGAACTGAGGTGCACGACGCGCGCCTTTAAGACCGTATTTTTTACGTTCTTTCATGCGGGAGTCACGAGTAAGCAATCCTGCAGATTTCAATGTACCGCGGAAGTCAGGGTCTACAGTCAATAGAGCGCGTGCAACGCCGTGGCGAATTGCGCCTGCTTGACCTGTGTATCCGCCACCGTGGACGTTTACATGGATGTCATAGCTGCCAAGTGTTTGAGTAGCTACAAGTGGTTGCTTGATCACTTCACGAAGTGTTTCGAATGGTACGTAGTCTTCTACGTCACGGTTGTTGACGACAATTTTACCTTCGCCAGGTACGAGACGTACACGAGCTACTGAGCTTTTACGACGGCCAGTGCCGATATATTGTACTTGTGCCAAAAGTGTTTCCTCCTCTTAATTATCCGCGAAGCTCGTATGCTTCTGGTTTTTGTGCCGTATGTGGATGTTCCGGTCCAGCATAGACATGAAGTTTCTTGATAGTTTGACGACCTAGTGGGCCTTTTGGAAGCATCCCTTTAATCGCAAGTTCCAACATTTTAGTTGGGTAGTTTGTACGCATTTCAAGCGCAGTACGTTGTTTAAGATTACCAGTATAGCCAGAGTGGCGATAGTAGATTTTATCTTTTAATTTATTCCCAGACAATTGGATTTTCTCAGCGTTGATGATGATTACGTGATCACCTGTGTCAACGTGTGGTGTGAACGTAGGTTTGTTTTTGCCGCGCAAAATTGCTGCAACTTCAGAAGCTAGACGACCAAGCGTCTGTCCTTCAGCGTCGACAACGAGCCATTTACGCTCTACTTCGTGACCTTTAGCCATGAATGTTGTACGCATGTATTGTTTCCTCCTAAAATTATCAAATCTGTTCCGTTTTCTCTATCCCTAAACACAAATAAACTTTCCGGGGCTTATTGTGGGGTTATTGAAATACCATTTATCATCTTATATTGAAAACAAGAATAAGTCAAGCGTTTTATTAGAAAACGCCTGGAAAAGTTGACTCGAGTCTAATACGTGACATTCATCAAGTACAAACCGTGTGCCGGCGCTGTTTTCCCTGCTTTTTTTCGGTCCTTCGCCTCAAGGATTTCCTTCATGTCCTGCGGCTCGTTCCAGCCGATACCTACCGCGAAAAGCATACCGGCAATCGTCCGTACCATATTGTACAGAAAACCGTCGCCTTCGATCGTCATTATCAGCTCTTCGCCTCGTTGCTCAACCGTCAATTCCCGCACTGTCCGGACTTTATTCTCAGTGGCGGTCTTTGATGAACAGAAGCTTGTAAAATCATGCGTGCCGACGATGTACTTGGCAGCCTCCCGCATCCTTTCGACATCCGGCCGCCATTTCCCCAAGTGAACGGCATAATTGCGTTCAAAAGGGCTTTGCACTTCACTCGACGACCATTTGAACATATACGTTTTTCCGGTCGCAGAATAACGTGCATGGAAGTCGTCATCAACGAACTCCGTTTCGACGATCCTGACATCTTTCGGCAATAAAACATTTAGTGCCATTTGCCAACGATCGAGAGGCAGTTGCAATGGCGTGTCGAAATGGATCACTTGCCCCCATGCATGTACGCCCGCATCCGTTCGCCCACTCGCGACCGAGTAAATGGAGTTGTCTTTATGAAGCTTCACAAGCGCCTTGTCGATGACGGATTGCACCGTCCGCATATTCGGTTGGAACTGGTAACCTGCATAGCCTGTACCGTCGTAGGCGACTGTGGCCTTGACTCGTCTCATATCAGTTCCCTCCTCTCATCCAAATGAGAGCAGCAACTAAAATGATGAAGAGAATGATCACAGATGTATCACGCCAATGCCATTGCAATTGACGGTACCTCGTCCTTCCCTCGCCGCCACGATACCCTCTCACTTCCATCGCAATGGCGAGATCCTCTGCCCGCTTGAATGCGCTGACGAAAAGAGGCACTAGAAGGGGCACTACTGCCCGAATCCGCTCTTTGATCGTTCCGCTCGTCAAATCGGAACCACGGGCAAGCTGCGCTTTCAATATCTTGTCGGTTTCATCCATCAACGTGGGAATGAAGCGAAGTGAGATTGACATCATCAAAGCAAGCTCGTGGACAGGCAATTTAATACGCTTCAACGGATTCAATAGTGTCTCCATTCCATCAGTGATGGATATAGGTGACGTCGTCAACGTCAATATGGTCGTCATGAGGACGAGGACGAGGAAGCGGATGGATATATAAATTCCTTGCCTGACCCCTTCTTCGTAAATCTTGATGACCTTCCAGTCAAACAGCAGCGCGCCTTCCTTCGTGAAAATGAAGTGCATGAGCAATGTGAAAATAATGAGGAAGAGGATCGGTTTTAGTCCGTTGAACAGGAAATAGAGCCGGATCCGCGCAATGAATATGACAAACAATGTGAAAGCCAATAGTAGAGCGTACGTTGCCGTATTGTTAGCTAGAAAGACCGCTATGATGAACAGGAAAACGAACAGCAGCTTCGATCTCGGATCCAGTCGATGGACGAATGAATCCCCCGGCACATAACGGCCAAAGATCATTTTCTCCAGCATTATCGCTCACCTTCTTCCTTCAGAGCGTCAGCAATAGCGCTAGCAAGCTGCTCTTCCGTCAATGCCAAAGTTCCGAGAGTCTTGCCGAACAGCTTTTCCACATCATGCTGAAACGCCACAGAACGCGGCAGGCCGAGCCGGAAAGACTTCAGCTGCTCAGCATCTCCGAACACCTCTTCAGGCGTTCCTGCCATGACAGAACGGCCCTCATGCATGACGAGGACTTGATCGGCATATCTCGCTGCGTCTTCCATGCTGTGCGTAACGAGAATGGTCGTCAAATTCTCTTCTTTATGCAATTTATTGAAGAGCTCCATGATTTCTTTCCGTCCACGCGGATCGAGTCCCGCCGTCGGTTCATCCAAAATGAGGATAGACGGCTTGAATGCTAGGACTCCGGCAATCGCAACCCGGCGCATCTGCCCTCCGGATAAATCGAATGGAGACTTCTGAGCGACGTCTTCCGGTAATCCCAACAGCTTGATCAACTCATGGGCACGCTGCCTCGCCTCATCTTCGGGAATTCCGAAATTCAGCGGGCCGAACATGATATCCTTCTCAACAGTTTCCTCAAAGAGCTGATGCTCGGGAAATTGGAATACGATGCCGACGTGCTTGCGAATCTTTTTCAATTCCTTCGCTTTCGTTTCGGAAGTGATGTTCACGTCTCCGATGCGAACTACCCCTTCAGTAGGCTTCAGAAGCCCATTCAAATGAAGGAGCAACGTCGACTTGCCCGAGCCCGTATGCCCGATGACCGCCGTATACGACCCCGATCTGATTGATGCATTCACCTCATAGAGGGCCCGTTTTTCAAAAGGCGTGCCTTTTGCGTATGAATAGCCTACTTGTTGAAGTGAGATGTCCATAATTCATTCACCAACTCTTCTTCTGTCATATGTTCCCCTTGTATCGCAATTCCTGCCTGGCGAAGGGAGCGCGACAACCTTGCTGCAAAAGGCAAGTCCAGTCCGATTGCCTCTAACTTGTCTCCATGCGCAAAAATCTCCTCCGGCTTGCCGGTCATCATTAACTTCCCATCATTCATCACAATGACCCTATCCGCCAACAGCACTTCCTCGAGATCATGTGTAATGGAAATGACCGTAAGTCCGGTCGTCCGCTTCAGTTCATCGACAACTTGGATTACTTCATCACGGCCTTGCGGATCTAGCATGGATGTCGCTTCATCCAAAATGAGCAGCTTCGGGCGCATGGCAAGTGCTCCGGCAATTGCCACACGCTGTTTTTGTCCACCGGATAGATGATGAGGCTCATGATCCAGAAATCCTTCCATTTTCACTTGTGCAAGTGATTCGTGGACACGTGGCACCATCTCCTCGAAAGGAATGCCGTTGTTCTCCAAAGCGAACGCAACATCATCCTGGACGGTCGAGCCGACGAATTGGTTGTCCGGATTCTGAAAGACGATCCCGATGTCTGAACGGATTTCCCACAGGTTGTCTACGTTCAGTTCCTCCAGAAATACCTTCACTTTGCCTTCTTCGGGAAATAAAAGACCGATCATCAGCTTCGCCAATGTCGATTTGCCTGATCCATTATGACCGACAATGGCAATCCACTCACCATCCCGCACAGTAAAACTGACATCGTCAACCGCTCTCCGCGTTTCGCCATCCTCCGATTCATAAGAATAGGACACGTGATCCAACGACAAAATTTCCTTCACATCTTTCACCTCCGGCATTTTTTCGATTATGTATGAAACTACTGAATTCTACAACTTTTTCTCAATATAAATAAAAAAAGCGCGCACCTCATCCGAAGAAATGCGCTCCATTCTATTCTGATTCCGGGTGCTCAATCCGAATCAGCGGATGAGATGCGTAGAGCTAGACCGAACGGCTGAACCGACGATTTTAACACTCCAGCTTTTAATATTGTCGTATAAATCATTTAAATAAGAAAAGGGCGTGGCTGTGCGTATGCCAGACACACCCTCGGTTGTGTTACATTCCAGCTTCGTGCGGCAGCTGCTCGGGTCGCTTCGGTCTTGAACCAAAAGGCAAAAAGCGCCTTTTGTTCAAGCCCTCCAGCGCCTGTCGCAGCTAAACGCCACCCTCAGCATTATTATACTAGCTCAATAACTACAACAGGTGCTCCGTCTCCGCGACGAGGTCCCATTTTCATGATACGAGTGTAACCGCCTTGGCGATCTGCGTAGCGTGGTGCAACGTTATCGAACAATTTTTGAAGTGCAAAGATCTCTTTCTCATTGCCTTCTTCGTCCTCAGTTGTCACCAACTCACGACGAATAAATTGTGCCGCTTGACGACGTGCATGCAAGTCACCGCGTTTACCAAGCGTAATCATCTTTTCAACGACTGAACGCAATTCTTTCGCACGCGCTTCTGTTGTTTGGATGCGCTCATGCACGATTAGGTCTGTCGCCAAGTCGCGAAGCATTGCTTTACGTTGTGAACTTGTACGTCCAAGTTTTCTGTAACCCATAGAAGTTTCCCTCCTTCAATCTAGTTGATTAATCTTCCGAGCGTAACCCGAGGTTCAACTCGTCCAATTTCGCCTTCACTTCTTCAAGTGATTTACGGCCAAGGTTGCGCACTTTCATCATTTCTTCCTCGGACTTGTTAGCAAGTTCGAGTACAGTATTGATGCCTGCGCGTTTCAGGCAGTTATAAGATCGAACAGATAGATCAAGCTCTTCGATAGTCATCTCAAGCACTTTTTCTTTCTGGTCTTCCTCTTTTTCCACCATAATTTCAGCAGTTTGTGCTTCGTCAGTCATTCCGACGAAAATATTCAAATGCTCCGTCAGGATTTTTGCTCCGAGCGAAACAGCTTCTTTCGGACCGATGCTGCCATCTGTCCAAATGTCAAAGGTCAACTTATCAAAGTTAGTGCTTTGACCTACACGAGTATTCTCGACTTGGAAATTGACGCGTGAAACTGGAGTGTAAATAGAGTCGATCGGAATAACACCAATCGCAAGATCCTCACGTTTGTTTTGATCGGAAGGTGCATACCCACGGCCACGAACAGCATACATCCGCATACGCAAATGACCGTTCTTGCCTAGTGTAGCGATTTGAAGATCCGGATTTAGCACTTCGACATCACTGTCATGGGTAATATCAGCAGCAGTGACCGTCCCTTCGCCTTTCACATCTATTTCAATCACTTTCTCATCGTCTGAATAGATTTTGAGAGCAAGTTTCTTCACATTCAAAATAATTGTTGCAACGTCTTCAACGACACCTTCAATTGTAGAGAATTCATGAAGAACTCCGTCGATCTGGATAGATGTCACGGCAGCTCCTGGCAATGAGGAAAGAAGCACGCGGCGCAAGGAATTCCCTAAAGTGTTTCCGTATCCACGCTCCAATGGTTCAATAATAAATTTACCGAACTTGGAATCTTCGCTGATCATAACTGTTTCAATCTTCGGTTTTTCAATCTCGATCATTCATTTACCCTCCTTCAAAACGTCTAGTATATAGGCCGTTCCATATTGAAATCGATTATCAAAAGAAATCAAAATGCAATCACACAATTTAGTTTTACCAAAAATTGTGCTTTTCAATCAAATGGAGAACAAACCATTATACACGACGACGTTTCGGCGGGCGGCATCCGTTATGTGGAACCGGAGTTACGTCTCTGATTGCAGTTACTTCTAGACCTGCAGCTTGTAGTGAACGGATTGCAGCTTCACGACCAGCACCCGGTCCTTTAACAGTAACTTCCAAAGATTTCAAGCCGTGCTCCATAGCAGTTTTGGCAGCTGTTTCAGCAGCCATTTGTGCAGCAAACGGAGTTGATTTACGGGAACCTCTGAATCCTAATGCACCAGCACTGGACCAAGAAAGGGCATTCCCATGACTATCAGTGATCGTTACGATTGTATTGTTGAACGTCGAACGGATATGTGCAATACCAGTTTCAATATTCTTTTTCACACGACGTTTACGAGTTTGTTGTTTACGTGCCATGTCTACGAAAAACCTCCTTTACCTATTATTTCTTCTTGTTAGCAACTGTCCGTTTAGGACCTTTACGTGTACGTGCGTTGTTTTTCGTGTTTTGTCCACGAACAGGTAATCCACGACGGTGACGGATTCCACGGAAGCTTCCGATTTCCATCAAACGTTTGATGTTAAGGGAAGTTTCACGACGAAGGTCCCCTTCAACTTTCAAGCTGTCGATTTGTTCACGAATTTTATCTAGCTCTGCATCAGTAAGATCACGGACGCGTGTTTCCTCAGAAACGCCTGCAGCCGCCAATACTTTTTGTGCAGATGTTTTACCAATTCCAAAAATGTATGTCAATGAAATGACTACGCGCTTATCGCGTGGTACGTCTACTCCAGCAATACGTGCCATATAGATTGTGCACCTCCCTTTGTATTAGCCTTGTCTTTGTTTATGTTTTGGATTTTCACAGATTACCATTACTCGGCCGCGTCTGCGAATAACTTTACATTTTTCGCAGATCGGTTTTACAGATGGTCTTACTTTCATCTTACCCAACCTCCTTCAATATTCCGGAGTTGCAAAAGTTTCATTTGAAACGGTATGTGATACGACCGCGTGTCAAATCATAAGGTGAGAGTTCCATCGTCACTTTGTCGCCAGGCAGGATACGGATAAAGTGCATGCGAATCTTGCCTGAAACATGTGCAAGAATCGTATGACCATTTTCCAATTCCACCTTGAACATCGCGTTCGGCAACGTTTCGACTACGGTACCTTCAACTTCAATTACGTCGTCCTTCGCCATCAATCCTGTCTCCCTTCTATATCCAATAAAGGTCTTAACCATCGAGCGGCAGCAGTCGCCTTCAAAGCTTCCTTCAACATATGTCCGGATTGCATGAGTGATGTTCGAAAGACGTCTGTCACACTTCGTTTCCCGTTAGTCAGTCCCCGACTTTTGTTGTGGAAAATCGCATCGGAAAAGACACAAACGACAGGATTGCCGTTGGTGTGTTCCATCCTTGCTTCACAGTTTCGAACATCTACTACATTATACCCACCTCGGTGAGCATTTGCATTATAGACGATCCAAAACCGTGCCGCCAATGGATTATCACCAGTTCCTATACCGGGCACCATATGCTTTTGCAGCTCGTTAATTATACGCTCTTTCCGTGCAACAGTGCGATGCTGCCCACAATATGGCGTGCATGAATTGCGTCCGGAAAGGATCACTGTCCACTCTCTTGCAAGATAGTGTCCAGATCTTTGAAGACATCATTGATGTCTTTTTGTCCATCTATGTTCGTCAACACGCCTTTGTCGTCGTAGAACGCCAATAGCGGTGCTGTTTGATTCATATTTACTTCCAGACGGTTCGTGACGGTTTCCGGATTGTCATCCGCTCGCTGATAAAGTTCCCCGCCATCCTTATCACATTTGCCTTCAACCTTTGGCGGGTTGAATTGCAAATGGTAGGATGTGCCGCATACTTTGCAAATTCTGCGACCGGTCAATCTTGCGATAAGTTCATCTTTCTCCACTTTGATGTTGAGCACATGCTCAATCTTCCGGCCCATATCCATAAGCAATGCATCTAATGCTTCTGCTTGAGGGACTGTGCGTGGAAAACCATCAAGTAGGAATCCGTTATCACAATCGGATTTGCTCAATCGTTCACGTACGATGCCGATTGTAACTTCATCAGGAACAAGGGCACCTTGATCCATGAACGATTTTGCTTTGACTCCAAGTTCCGTGCCTTCCGAAATAGCAGCACGGAACATATCGCCTGTAGAAATATGAGGGATTTCGTACTTTTCGACAATTTTATCTGCTTGCGTACCTTTTCCGGCACCGGGCAGACCCATTAATACGATGTTCATACGTTTTGCCCTCCATCGTTATTCGCAACAGAGTTAACCAAGGGTCACGCCTGTTAAGAATATTATTTCATGAACCCTTTGTAATGCCTTTTCACAAGTTGTGATTCAAGCTGTTTCATCGTTTCAAGTGCAACACCTACGACGATGAGCAAGCTCGTTCCTCCAATTTGAGCGGACTGTGGAAGGTTCGCAAAATTGATGAAGAAAATCGGCATGATCGCTACGACGGCAAGGAAAATCGAACCGACGAATGTCAATCTGTACAAAGTGCTCGTTAGATAGTTTTGCGTGTTTTGCCCTGGACGGATGCCCGGGATATACGCGCCTTGCTTTTTCAGATTATCTGCCATATTTTCCGGATTCACCTGGATGAATGCGTAGAAATATGTAAAAGCAAGTATCAGTGCTACATATATGATCATTCCGACCGGTTGATTGTAGTCAAACGTCCGTGTAATGAACTTAGTTACACTATTATCACCGAAAAATGCACTCAATTGCTGAGGTGTGATGAAAAACGCCACAGCAAAGATTACTGGGATAACCCCTGCAGCATTCAATTTCAACGGTAAGTGTGTTTGTTGGCCAGCCGTAGTCTGTTGACGGCCTGTCATACGTTTTGCGTACTGAATCGGAATTTTACGGAGTGCTTCCTGTACATATACAACTCCGACGATGATCGCGATAATAACGATCAACAACAATGCCATCGTAGCAAGACGAATGAACAAAGCATCTCCCGCATCTTGAATTTGAGTTGCATACAGTTGGTTCACTGCACTTGGAATAGCTGCGACGATACCCGCGAAGATGATAATGGAAATACCATTACCGACTCCTTTTGCAGTGATCTGCTCACCTAGCCAAAGCAGGAATGAAGTACCCGCAGTCAAGACAATCGCAATCATCACATAAGTGGAGACCCCTTCACCAACAATCAACGTACCGCCAAACATTTGGTTGAAGCCGAATGACATGGCAATCGCTTGAATAAAGGCGAGGACGACTGTGAAATATCTTGTGAATTGTGCAAGCTTCCGTCTTCCGACGTCCCCTTGCTTTGCCCATTCAGTGAATTTCGGAACTACATCCATCTGCAATAATTGCACGATGATGGAAGCGGTGATGTATGGCATAATTCCCATTGCAAAGATGGAGAACTGCGACAACGCTCCACCGCCGAATATGTTTAGAAATCCAATGAATTGGTTGTTTGATTGTTGCAAAGCTGTTGCATCAACGTTCGGGACCGGGACAAACGTACCTAGTCTGAATACGATGAGCACTACTAGTGTGAAAATGATTTTAGACCTGATATCTCTAACGCGCATAAAGTTGGAGATTGTCTGAAACATTAAATCACCTCTGCTTGCCCGCCCGCTTTCTCGATCGCTTCTTTAGCAGAAGCAGAGAATTTATGAGCTTTGACAGTAATCTTTTTCTCAAGAGTCCCATTTCCAAGAATCTTAATTCCTGATTTTTCATTGCTCACGATTCCAGTTTCAATTAGCAATTCAGGCGTAACTTCGGTACCTTCGTCAAAACGGTTCAGTACGTCCAAATTCACGATTGCATATTCTTTACGATTAATGTTCGTAAATCCACGCTTCGGAAGTCGTTGGAAAAGTGGAATTTGACCACCCTCGAATCCTAGACGGACACCGCCGCCGGAACGAGCATTTTGACCTTTATGACCTTTACCGGAAGTTTTACCTGTACCGGAACCGATTCCACGACCAATGCGTTTACGTGCTTTACGTGCGCCTTCAGCTGGCTTCATATCGTGTAATTTCATCTTATCGGCACCTCCTTATTTCGAAAATGTGCATTAAATTTCTTTAACAGTGACTAAGTGGCTAACCTTGTTGATCATGCCACGAATCGCTACATTGTCTTGATGTTCAACCGTCTGATTCAACTTACGCAGACCGAGAGCTTCAACTGTTTTACGTTGTGCTGGCTTAGAGCCGATTACACTTTTCGTAAGGGTGATTTCAAGTTTGTTTGCCATAGTGTTTCCCCCCTTAACCTAACAGTTCTTCTACGGATTTGCCGCGCAATTTAGCAACCTCTTCAGCGCGTTTCAAATTCTTCAACCCTTCAATTGTTGCACGTACCATGTTGATCGGCGTGCTAGATCCTAGGGATTTTGAAAGGATATCCGTGATTCCTGCAAGTTCAAGTACCGCACGGACAGGTCCTCCGGCGATTACTCCTGTACCAGGTGCTGCCGGTTTGATAAGGATTTGGCCTGCACCGAAACGTCCAATAATTTCGTGCGGAGTCGTTCCTTTAACCATTGGCACTTCGATCAAGTTCTTTTTCGCATCTTCGATAGCTTTACGGATTGCATCTGGAACTTCTTGTGCTTTCCCAGTTCCGAAACCGACGCGACCGTTTTTGTCTCCGACAACGACAAGTGCTGTGAAGCGGAAACGACGTCCACCCTTAACCACTTTCGCTACGCGGTTGATCGTTACTACGCGTTCTTCGAATTCACTTCTATTCTGATCATTACGACGCATGAAATATGTCCCTCCTTCTTAATTAAAATTCCAGTCCATTTTCGCGTGCTGCGTCTGCAAGAGCTTTCACACGGCCGTGGAATAGGTATCCGCCACGGTCGAAAACAACCGATTTGACATCCTTTTCAACGGCTTTCTTCGCGATCATCTCGCCGACTTTAGCTGCTGCTTCGGCATTCGCCTTAGAGTCCAATTCGAACCCTTTATCCATAGTGGAAGCACTAGCAATCGTAACGCCATTCACATCATCGATTAGTTGTGCATAGATATGTTTGTTTGAACGATAAACATTCAAGCGTGGACGCGCTGGAGATCCGCTGATTTTCGTACGAACACGTGCATGACGTTTCTTGCGGACAGCGTTCTTATCTTGTTTCGTGATCATCGTGGTCACTCCTTCCGAATGCCTTTACGCGGCATTATTTACCTGTTTTTCCTTCTTTACGACGGATTTGTTCGCCTTCGTACTTGATACCTTTTCCTTTATACGGTTCAGGTGGACGTACTTGACGAATGTTCGACGCCAAAGCACCGACGCGCTCTTTGTTGATACCGCGAACGACGATTTTCGTATTTGCAGGAACTTCAACTTCGACTCCTTCTTCCGGTGTGAATTCAACCGGGTGGGAGTATCCTACGTTCAATACTAGTTTCTTGCCTTGTAGTTGAGCACGGTACCCAACCCCGACAAGTTCAAGTGTGCGTTCAAAACCTTTAGATACACCAGTTACCATGTTGTCCAAAAGGGAACGAGTTGTTCCGTGGATGGAGCGGTGTTCTTTAGAGTCAGAAGGACGAGTCAAAGTGATGACGTTGCCTTCTTGCTCGATTTTAATATCAGTGTTAAATGTATTTGTAAGTTCGCCTTTAGGACCTTTAACAGTGACAACGTTGTTATCAGCGATAGTAACTGTCACGTTTTCAGGAACCTCGATCGGACGTTTACCAATTCGGGACATTCTATTGCACCTCCATTCAATTGTTACAGATTACCAAACGTAAGCTACGACTTCTCCGCCTACTTGTTTTGCACGAGCTTCCTTATCAGTAAGGAGACCGTTTGACGTGGATACAAGGGCGATACCAAGGCCATTCAAAACTTTAGGTACTTCATTTGTTTTTGCGTAAACACGAAGACCAGGTTTTGAGATACGTTTAAGACCAGTGATAACACGCTCGTTGTTTTGACCATATTTAAGGAAAATGCGGATAATGCCTTGTTTGCTATCTTCCACATATTCAACATCGCGGACGAAACCTTCACGTTTCAAGATTTCAGCGATTTCTCTTTTCATATTTGAAGCAGGTACCTCAAGCTTCTCGTGACGAACCATGTTCGCGTTACGGATGCGTGTAAGCATATCTGCGATCGGATCACTCATTGTCATTCCATTAACCTCCTTCCCAAGTTAGGGGATTACCAACTAGCTTTTTTAACGCCAGGAATTTGTCCCTTATATGCAAGTTCTCGGAAACAAATACGGCAAAGTTTAAATTTACGATATACGGAGTGCGGGCGACCACAGCGCTCGCAACGTGTATATTCTTGTACCTTGAACTTTGGCGTACGTTTCTGTTTAACGATCATTGATTTCTTAGCCACGTTTTCGCCTCCCTCTAGTTTACTTTTGGAACGGCATGCCGAACTGCGTTAGCAACTCGCGTGCTTCTTCATCGGAGTTAGCAGTCGTAACGATGACGATATCCATTCCACGTACTTTAGATACTTTATCGTAGTCAATTTCAGGGAAAATTAGCTGTTCTTTCACACCGAGTGTGTAGTTCCCGCGACCGTCGAATGATTTCTTTGAAACACCACGGAAGTCACGGACACGTGGAAGTGAAACTGAGATCAGCTTGTCCAGGAATTCATACATGCGTTCGCCGCGTAGTGTCACCTTCGCTCCGATCGGCATTCCTTCACGAAGACGGAATCCAGCGATTGACTTTTTCGCTTTAGTTACAACTGGCTTCTGACCAGAAATGATCGTTAGATCTTCGACCGCTGCATCTAGCGCTTTAGTGTTTTGAACAGCATCACCAACACCCATGTTGATGACGATTTTCTCCACTTTTGGTACTTGCATTACAGAACTATATTCAAACTTGCTCATGAGAGCAGGTGTGATTTCTTTCGAAAATTTTTCTTTTAATCGGCTCATCAGTTGGACCTCCTTTCATCCATTACTCATTTGTCCAGCGCTTCACCGGATTTTTTAGCAATACGAATCTTTTCGCCATTTTCGAATTTGTATCCTACGCGAGTAGGCTCGCCTGTTTTAGGATCGATTGGCATGACGTTGGATACATGGATAGCTGCCTCTTGGCTGACGATTCCGCCTTGAGGATTTGCTTGGTTCGGCTTTGTATGTTTCTTAACAATGTTTACGCCTTCCACAAGCACGCGATCCTTCTTAGGGAAAGCAGCTAAGATTACTCCGGTCTTACCTTTATCTTTCCCGGTGATGACCATAACTTTATCGCCTTTTTTAACGTGCATTTCATCGCACCTCCTTGATTGGCACTGTCATGTGATTAAAGAACTTCTGGAGCTAGGGAAATGATTTTCATGAAGTTGCTGTCGCGCAATTCGCGTGCAACAGGTCCGAAAATACGAGTTCCACGTGGGCTCTTGTCATCACGGATGATAACACATGCGTTTTCGTCGAACGTAATGTAGGAGCCATCTTTACGACGTACTCCGCTTTTCGTGCGGACGATAACAGCTTTGACAACGTCGCCTTTCTTGACAACGCCACCTGGTGTTGCTTTTTTCACTGTTACAACAACTACGTCACCGATATTAGCAGTTTTACGGCCTGTTCCGCCTAACACTTTAATTGTTAGTACTTCACGTGCACCTGAGTTATCGGCAACTTTCATACGGCTTTCTTGTTGAATCATTGAGGCTACCTCCTCTCGGAATTTACTTTCCGAACGATATTAGATGATGACCGCTTTCTCGACTACTTCGATGAGGCGGAAACGCTTTGTAGCTGAAAGTGGACGTGTTTCCATAATGCGAACTACATCGCCGATTTTCGCTTCATTCAATTCGTCATGGGCCTTGAATTTTTTAGAGTACTTTACACGTTTACCATATAAAGTGTGTTTTTTATGTGTCTCTACCATTACGGTAACCGTTTTATCCATTTTGTCGGATACAACACGGCCTGTATATACTTTGCGCTGGTTACGCTCAGTCATGGCTGCAACCTCCTTCATCAGTTATTTGCACTGATCTCTCTTTGACGTATTACAGTTTTCATGCGCGCAATCGATTTGCGAACTTCACGGATGCGTGCAGTGTTTTCTAATTGTCCTGTCGCTAATTGGAAGCGAAGGTTGAAAAGCTCTTCTTTCAGTGATTTCACTTTTTGCTCGATCTCTGCAGTTGTTAAGTCACGGATTTCTTTAGCTTTCATTAGATTCACCACCAATTTCTTCACGTTTTACAAACTTGCTCTTCACGGGCAGTTTGTGAGATGCGAGACGAAGTGCTTCACGGGCAACCTCTTCTGACACACCTGCGATTTCAAACATTACACGACCTGGTTTTACTACTGCTACCCAGCCTTCTACAGCACCTTTACCGGAACCCATCCGGACTTCAAGAGGCTTTTTCGTATATGGCTTATGTGGGAAGATGTTGATCCAAACTTTACCGCCACGCTTCATGTAACGTGTCATAGCGATACGGGCAGATTCGATTTGACGGTTTGTGATCCAACCTGATTCAGTCGCTTGCAGGCCGAACTCACCAAACTGTACCGATGCTCCGCCTTTAGTAGTTCCGCGCATTTTACCACGGAATACACGACGATATTTAACGCGTTTAGGCATTAACATAATTAGTTGCCTCCTTCCTCAGAGTTCTTCTTCACTGGAAGGACTTCTCCCCGGTAGATCCATACTTTTACGCCGAGCTTACCATATGTTGTGTCAGCTTCTGCGTGTGCATAGTCAATGTCTGCACGTAATGTATGAAGAGGAACAGTACCTTCACTGTAGTGTTCCGCACGAGCGATGTCAGCACCGCCAAGACGTCCGGATACTTGTGTTTTGATTCCTTTTGCGCCAGCGCGGATTGTGCGTTGGATTGCTTGTTTTTGAGCACGACGGAATGACACACGGCCTTCCAATTGGCGTGCAATTGATTCTGCAACCAATTTCGCGTCAAGATCAGCACGTTTGATTTCTACGATGTTGATGTGTACACGCTTGCCAGTGATATCGTTCAACGATTTACGAAGTGCTTCGACTTCAGAACCGCCTTTACCGATCACCATGCCCGGCTTCGCAGTGTGGATAGTAATGTTGACACGCTTTGCGGCACGCTCGATTTCCACTTTGGAAACTGCTGCGTCAACAAGGCGTTTTTCGATGTACTCACGGATTTTCAAGTCTTCATGTAGAAGATTCGCATAGTCTTTTTCTGCATACCATTTCGAATCCCAATCACGAATGATGCCAACCCGTAAACCATTAGGATGTACTTTTTGACCCACGAATTACCCCTCCTTCTTTTCGGATACCACTACTGTAATGTGGCTAGTACGTTTATTGATCGCAGTTGCACGACCTTGTGCACGCGGACGGAAACGTTTCATTGTTGGACCTTCATCAACGAATACTTCGCTGACGATCATGTTCTCAACATCCATTTCATAGTTGTGTTCAGCATTAGCGATTGCTGATTTCAATACTTTTTCTACAACCGGAGATGCCGCTTTCGGCGTCAGGCGTAGAATCGCGACAGCTTCACCGATTTTCTTGCCCCGGATAAGATCAACGACCAAACGGACTTTGCGAGGAGCAATACGGACTGTGCGGGCAGTAGCTTTTGCTTGTTGCATCAGATTAACCTCCTCTCAATTAACGTCTAGTTTTCTTATCGTCAGCGCCATGACCTTTGTATGTGCGCGTAGGTACGAATTCACCGAGTTTGTGACCAACCATATCTTCAGTCACATATACAGGTACGTGCTTGCGCCCGTCATATACAGCAATCGTCAATCCGATGAAGGATGGGAAGATTGTGGAACGGCGAGACCAAGTTTTAATGACCTGTTTCTTTTGTGCATCTTTTTGAGCGTCGACCTTTTTCATTAGATGATCATCTGCAAAAGGTCCTTTTTTCAAGCTGCGGCCCATGGAAAAACCTCCCTCCGTGATGGTTGTACTACGGTCCACTTGCCGAACCGCAGTGTCATCACATTATTTTTTACGGCGACGAACGATAAGTTTGTCGGATTTGTTGTTTTTCTTACGAGTCTTGTAACCAAGAGTCGGTTTGCCCCAAGGTGTAACTGGGCTCGGACGGCCGATTGGTGTACGTCCTTCACCACCACCGTGTGGGTGATCGTTAGGGTTCATGACAGATCCGCGTACCGTTGGACGTTTGCCCAACCAACGTGAACGACCTGCTTTACCGATGTTGATCAATTCATGCTGCTCGTTACCAACTTGACCGATTGTTGCACGGCAAGTAGATAGGATCATACGAACTTCGCCTGATTGTAGACGGATGATGACATATTTGCCTTCACGTCCTAGAAGTTGAGCAGATGTACCTGCAGAACGTACTAGTTGACCGCCTTTACCTGGTTTCAATTCGATGTTGTGGATAGTAGAACCCATCGGGATGTTTTCAAGTGGAAGTGTGTTTCCAACTTTGATATCCGCTTCTGGACCTGACATTACTGTCATTCCTACTTCCAATCCTTTTGGTGCTAGGATGTAACGTTTTTCCCCATCAACATAGTTGATTAGAGCGATATTAGCAGAACGGTTTGGATCGTATTCGATCGTAGCAACGCGTCCTGGAATGCCATCTTTCCGACGTTGGAAGTCGATGACACGGTATTGGCGCTTGTGGCCTCCACCTTGGTGACGAACAGTAGTCCTACCTTGGTTGTTACGGCCGCCTTTCCGTTTTACCGGTTCAAGCAATGATTTTTCCGGCTTATCTGTAGTGATTGCAGAGAAGTCAGAGCTTGTCATGTTACGACGTCCGTTGGAGGTAGGTTTGTATTTCTTAATCGCCATTGGTGTTCCCTCCTTCGTTTATTTAGAAGTCAATTAGATTTCGAATAGTTCGATGTCTTTTGAATCAGCAGTCAAAGTTACGATCGCTTTACGGCGTTTGTTCGTGTAACCAGCATGTTTGCCCATACGTTTGAACTTGCCTTTGTAGTTCTGTACGTTGACTTTTTCCACTTTCACTCCGAAGATTTCTTCGATAGCTTGTTTTACATGCGTTTTGTTAGCGCGTGTATCAACTTCGAAAGTGTACTTTTTGTATTCCATTTGTTCTGAAGAACGCTCGGTAATGACCGGACGTTTTAGTACATCACGTGCTTCCATTAACCAAGCACCTCCTCAATTTTTTGGACTGCATCTTTAGTGATGACAAGCTTGTCATGAGCGACAAGGTCAAGTACGTTGATGCCGTTTGCTGTAACGACGCTAATTCCAGGGATGTTACGAGCGGACAATGCCACCGCTTCATCAAGATCAGCTGTTACGAACAATGCTTTTTTATCGATTGAAAGATCTGCAAGGACCTTCGTGAATTCTTTTGTTTTTGGCGCGTCGAATGTTAGAGCGTCCAATACGATGATTTCTTCATCGCGCACTTTTGTTGAAAGTGCTGAAAGGAGAGCCAAACGACGAACTTTCTTAGGAAGCTTGTAGCTGTAGCTTCTTTGAGTCGGACCGAATACGATACCGCCTCCACGCCATTGTGGTGAACGGATCGACCCTTGACGAGCACGTCCAGTTCCTTTTTGGCGCCATGGTTTACGGCCACCGCCAGCAACTTCCGCGCGAGTTTTTACTTTATGGTTACCTTGGCGCAATGATGCGCGTTGTTGAACCAATGCTTCGAATAGGACAGCTTCATTTGGTTCGATACCGAAGATCGCTTCGTTCAATTCGATGTCGCCAACTGAAGAACCTGTCTGACTTAGTACGGATACTTTAGGCATTTTTGTTTCCTCCTTCCTTTAAGAATTAGTTCCCTTTGATTGCGCTTTTCACTGTAATAAGTGATTTGCGTGCTCCTGGAACGTTACCTTTTACTAGCAACAAGTTACGCTCAGCGTCAACTCGTACGATTTCAAGGTTTTGGATCGTGATAGTGTCTCCACCAGTACGTCCCGGTAATTTTTTACCTTTGAATACACGTTGTCCGTCAACCGCACCTAGTGAACCTGGCGCACGGTGGAAACGGGAACCGTGACTCATTGGTCCGCGTGAGTAACCATGGCGTTTAATAACACCTTGGAACCCTTTACCTTTTGATACTCCTGTAATGTCGACGATATCGCCTTCTGCGAATGTATCGACTTTGACTTCCTGACCAACTTCATACCCAGAAACGTCTACTCCGCGGAATTCGCGAATGAAGCGCTTAGGTGCCGTTTCAGCTTTTGCAACGTGTCCTTTTTCAGGTTTGTTTGCAAGCTTCTCACGTTTGTCGTCGAATCCAAGCTGGATTGCTTCGTAGCCGTCAGTTTCGTTTGTCTTCTTTTGAAGAACAACGTTTGGAGCAGCTTCAATCACAGTTACTGGAATGAGATCGCCGTTTTCAGCAAAAATTTGCGTCATGCCGACTTTTCTCCCTAAGATTCCTTTGGTCATTTGTCACACCTCCTGATTTAATAAGTTTTATTTTATAGATTAAAGTTTAATTTCAATGTCAACGCCAGATGGTAGATCGAGTTTCATCAATGCATCGACAGTTTGTGGTGTCGGGTTGACGATATCGATAAGACGTTTATGCGTACGCATTTCGAACTGCTCGCGCGAATCTTTGTACTTATGTACCGCACGAAGAATTGTATAAACAGATCTTTCAGTTGGAAGTGGTATCGGACCTGATACGCTAGCACCTGAACGTTTTGCTGTTTCTACGATTTTTTCAGCTGACTGATCAAGAATTCTGTGATCATATGCTTTTAAACGGATACGAATCTTCTGTTTTGCCATTACTTTCCCTCCTTCTCGCCTATTTTCTAGACATTCTCCACGAAAATTTCCCACACACATGCCATGGCAAAGCGGCCGGGTGTGTCGGCAACCTCTCGCTTCATCGCAGTCAAAGACCAACATTCAACATTATACACAATCAAAAAGAATCTCGCAACCCTTTTGGCGAAATTCTTTTCTCAGCTTTTTTATTATAATAGGATGCTACTCATAATTCAACTATTTAGAGCCATTTTCCATGAAAAATAGCGAGCATTTTCGCGAAACGCAGCGCTTTTTGTAATGGAGCGGCGGTTGGAGTGAATTTGCTAATGATGAGAGATTGAAATTGTAGTAATGAATTAGTCATAAGATCGTGTTCGTTGGATGTTTGACGGCTTGCTTTGGACGCACAGCCACATATCAATAGCAGATAAGTAGTTTATCAAAGAAAAAATCCCGCACGAGTGCGGGATTTAAAAGTTTATTACTTTTCGATGCTAGCTACAACGCCAGCGCCTACTGTACGTCCACCTTCACGGATTGAGAATTTAGTACCTTCTTCAATCGCGATTGGAGCGATAAGTTCAACTGTCATTTCAACGTTGTCGCCAGGCATAACCATTTCTACGCCTTCTGGAAGATGGATAATTCCAGTTACGTCAGTTGTACGGAAGTAGAACTGTGGGCGGTAGTTAGAGAAGAATGGAGTGTGACGTCCACCCTCTTCTTTTGATAGAACGTAAACTTCTGATTTGAATTTAGTGTGTGGTGTGATTGTACCTGGTTTAGCAAGTACTTGACCACGCTCGATGTCTTCACGGGAAACACCACGAAGAAGTGCACCGATGTTGTCGCCAGCTTCTGCATAGTCAAGAAGCTTACGGAACATTTCAACACCTGTTACAGTAGTTGATTTTGGCTCTTCAGTCAAACCGATGATGTCAACAACGTCACCGACTTTAACTTGTCCACGCTCAACACGTCCTGTAGCAACTGTACCACGTCCAGTGATTGAGAATACGTCCTCAACTGGCATCATGAATGGCTTGTCAGTGTCACGTGGTGGTGTTGGGATGTACTCGTCAACAGCGTTCATAAGCTCAACGATTTTCTCTTCCCACTCAGCTTCACCTTCAAGTGCTTTAAGAGCAGATCCTTTGATGACAGGAATGTCGTCGCCAGGGAACTCATACTCAGAAAGAAGGTCACGGATTTCCATTTCGACTAGCTCAAGAAGCTCTTCGTCGTCAACCATGTCACATTTGTTCATGAATACAACTAGGTAAGGAACACCTACTTGACGGGAAAGAAGGATATGCTCACGAGTTTGTGGCATTGGACCATCAGCTGCAGATACAACTAGGATTCCGCCGTCCATTTGAGCTGCACCAGTGATCATGTTTTTAACGTAGTCAGCGTGACCTGGGCAGTCAACGTGTGCATAGTGACGCTTGTCAGTTTCATACTCGATGTGTGAAGTATTGATCGTGATTCCACGCTCTTTTTCTTCTGGAGCGTTATCTACGTCAGCGTAAGATTTCGCTTCTCCACCCATTTTTTTTGAAAGAACTGTTGCGATTGCAGCAGTCAAAGTTGTTTTACCATGGTCAACGTGACCGATTGTTCCAACGTTAGCATGCTCCTTGGAGCGATCGAATTTCTCTTTACCCATTGTGGAATTCCTCCTTAAAAATATGAATGTTTTATTTTTTATAAGCATGGATGCTGGAGAAATAATTCCCTCCAACTATCCATATCTTACAAGTAATCATTGATGGAAACAAGGATGAATTTTAATTATTCACCTTTATTTTTCTTGATGATTTCTTCAGCAACTGATTTCGGAACGTCTTCGTAGTGATCGAATGACATGGAGAATACTCCACGACCTTGTGTATTCGAACGAAGTGAAGTTGCGTAACCGAACATTTCTGCAAGTGGAACCATTGCACGGACAACTTGTGCGTTACCGCGAGCGTCCATACCTTCCACGCGACCACGGCGTGATGTAATATCACCCATGATGTCGCCCATGTATTCTTCAGGAATGATGACTTCAACTTTCATCATCGGCTCAAGAAGAGCTGGGTTACATTTTGCTGCAGCATTTTTAAGTGCCATGGAAGCAGCGATCTTAAACGCCATCTCGTTGGAGTCGACGTCATGGTAAGAACCATCGAATAGACGGGCTTTTACGTCGATCAACGGATAACCTGCAAGAACACCGTTGTTCAATGAATCACGAACTCCTGCTTCAACGGATGCGATGTATTCACGAGGAACAACACCACCGACGATAGCGTTTTGGAATTCGAAACCTTTTCCTTCTTCGTTTGGTGAGAACTCGATCCAAACGTGACCGTATTGACCACGACCACCGGATTGGCGGACGAACTTACCTTCAACTTCAGCAGAAGTGCGGAATGTTTCACGGTAAGATACTTGTGGTGCTCCAACGTTCGCGTCAACCTTGAACTCACGGCGTAGACGGTCAACGATGATGTCAAGGTGAAGTTCACCCATACCAGCGATGATGACTTCGCCTGTTTCTTGGTCAGTGTGCGCACGGAAAGTCGGGTCTTCTTCTTGCAATTTCGCAAGTGCAGTACCCATCTTGTCTTGGTCACCCTTAGTTTTCGGTTCGATTGCAACAGAGATAACCGGCTCTGGGAATTCCATGGATTCTAGGATGATTGGTGCTTTGTCGTCACAAAGCGTGTCACCTGTTCCAGTGTCTTTCAAGCCGACTGCAGCTGCAATTTCGCCAGAATGGACTTCAGAAATTTCTTCACGGGAGTTTGCGTGCATTTGCAGGATACGTCCTACACGCTCACGCTTACCTTTTGAAGAGTTCTGTACATATGAACCAGACTGAAGAACACCTGAATACACACGGAAGAATGTAAGCTTACCAACATAAGGGTCTGTCATAACTTTGAACGCTAGAGCTGAAAACGGCTCTTCGTCGCTGGAATGACGCTCTTCTTCTTCTTCTGTATCCGGGTTGATACCCGTCATTGGCGGGATATCAAGTGGTGATGGCAAGTAGTCAACAACTGCGTCGAGGACTAATTGAACACCTTTGTTTTTGAAAGCAGTACCGCAGACGACTGGATAGAATTCTACCGCAAGTGTCGCTTTACGGATTGCTGTTTTGATCTCATCAACTGTTAGCTCTTCGCCGCCGAGGTATTTCTCCATGAGGTCTTCATCGAAGTCTACGATCGCTTCGATCAATTTCTCACGGTACTCTTCAGCTTTCTCACGGTACTCTTCCGGAATTTCTTCTACTGTCGTATCCGTTCCGAGGTCGTTACCGTACATTGTCGCCTTCATTTCAACAAGGTCGATGATTCCGCTGAATTGATCTTCGGCACCAATTGGAAGTTGGATAGGAACCGCATTTGCTTGTAGACGATCGTGAAGAGTGCCTACAGAGTAAAGGAAGTCCGCACCTGTTTTATCCATTTTGTTAACGAAAACAAGACGTGGAACTTTGTAGTTTGTCGCTTGGCGCCAAACTGTTTCTGTTTGCGGTTCAACGCCTGATTGAGCGTCAAGAACAGTTACAGCACCATCCAATACACGAAGGGAACGTTCAACTTCAACAGTGAAGTCTACGTGTCCTGGCGTATCGATGATGTTTACACGGTGACCTTTCCATGCAGCTGTTGTTGCAGCAGAAGTGATCGTGATTCCACGTTCTTGCTCCTGCTCCATCCAGTCCATTTGGGAAGCACCTTCATGCGTTTCACCAATCTTATGGATCTTACCTGTGTAAAAAAGGATCCGCTCAGTTGTCGTCGTCTTACCGGCGTCGATGTGAGCCATGATACCAATGTTACGAGTATTCTCTAAGGAGAACTCTCTAGCCATTTTGTATAACTCCTTCCGTTTCGGATTAAGGTGTCAATCAATGACGCCTCGGCGTGATTACGTCAGGATTTTCTCGAGCAAGCTCGATCCGTGACATCCGCCGGAGGCTATTATCTTTGTTCAGCGAGAAGTTGGACACCATAGAGCGATATGCAAAATTGCGTCCACCTCGCTCCCCAAAGGAGCGTGAATCTCAGCTGAATAAAGATAAACCGTCCGATCTTACCAGCGATAGTGAGCGAATGCTTTATTCGCTTCTGCCATCTTGTGCATTTCTTCACGGCGTTTCACGGATGCACCTGTGTTGTTGGAAGCATCAAGGATTTCATTCGCAAGACGCTCTTCCATCGTTTTCTCACCGCGTGTACGGGAGTAGTTCACAAGATAACGCAATCCGAGAGTTGTACGACGTTCAGGACGAACTTCAACCGGAACTTGGTAGTTCGCACCACCGACACGGCGAGCACGTACTTCAAGTACTGGCATAACATTGTTCAATGCCGCTTCAAATACTTCTATAGGGTCTTTACCTGAGCGTTCTTTCACAAGTTCAAACGCACCATAGAGGATTTTTTGTGATGTACCTTTTTTACCGTCTACCATCATTTTGTTGATAAGACGAGTGACAAGCTTCGAATTGTAAATCGGATCCGGTAGTACGTCGCGTTTTGCAACAGGACCTTTACGAGGCATATTGTTTTCCTCCTTTCGAAATAATCATTCCGTTATTAGTTTTTCTTTTCTTTTGGTCTTTTCGCACCGTATTGTGAACGGCTTTGCATACGGCCAGTAACTCCAGCAGTATCAAGCGCTCCACGTACGATGTGGTAACGAACACCCGGTAAGTCTTTTACACGTCCTCCGCGGATAAGAACAACGCTGTGCTCTTGAAGGTTGTGACCTTCACCAGGGATATATGCGTTCACTTCCAAAGTGTTTGTCAAACGAACACGCGCATATTTACGAAGAGCCGAGTTCGGTTTCTTCGGAGTCATTGTACCCACACGAGTACAAACACCTCTTTTTTGTGGCGAGTTGACATTTGTCATCGACTTTTTGAAGCTGTTATAGCTTTTTCCGAGTGCTGGTGCCTTAGAACTGTCCGATTTCGATTTACGAGGTTTACGGACCAATTGGTTAATTGTAGGCATCGGATTTCCTCCTTTCACTGTGCTTTTTGTAAGACCACACATCCAGGTGGTTCATTTTTGGGGTAAAAACAAAGTCTTTGTGTGTTTAATCACACAAAAACTATCATACAGTAATGGCGACGACGGACGCACCGACTTGAATGCCGCATGCCTGACCGAGTTTTTCCCTCGAATCGACATAACTCACTTGAATGCCGTGATGGGCTGCTTCCCCGATTACCGGATCGATCAGCTTCTCTTCAGCATCTCTCGCAATGACGACTTCCTTCACCACGCCAGATCTTATCGCTTTCACTGTTTGCTTTGTACCGATGATTGTCTTCTTTGCCTGCTCGACTTTTTCATAAGACATTAGTACATCCTCCAAAGTACAGACATTCAACTATCAACCTTTTGTATATTACCATCTGCGAAGATACATGTCAACAATTAATAAAAAATGGGGAGAGGATTTTTCTCTCCCCATTTCATTCTTTGCTTATTCGACTACTGCTGCCGCCTCTTCGTTTTGTTCCATTTCAATCTGACGATAGCGTTGCATACCCGTTCCGGCTGGAACTAGCTTACCGATGATAACGTTCTCCTTCAATCCTAGCAATTCATCCGTTTTTCCTTTGATTGCCGCATCGGTTAAGACGCGAGTCGTTTCTTGGAAGGATGCTGCTGATAGGAAGGATTCCGTCTCAAGCGATGCTTTTGTAATACCGAGAATGACCGGACGTGATGTAGCCGGCACTTTCCCGCTCTTCAACACGACAGCATTCGCTTCTGCAAATTGGTGGATATCGAGCAGCGAGCCCGGAAGAAGATCCGTGTCGCCAGCCTCGATGACACGCACTTTTCGAAGCATTTGGCGAACCATCACTTCAACGTGCTTATCTCCGATTTCAACACCTTGCATACGGTATACTTTCTGAACTTCTTTAAGAAGGTATTCTTGTACAGTCGCAACATCTTTAACGATGATCAATTCTTTCGGATCGATGGAACCTTCAGTGATGCTGTCCCCGCGATCGATTGAATCGCCGACTTGCACTTTCAAGCGGGCATTGTATGGAGCGAGATACTTACGCGTCTCGACTTCCCCTTGAATTGTAATTTCCTTCTGGCCTTCCCGGATTTCGTCAATTTCAGTGACTTCCCCTTTGATCTCAGAGATGACTGCTTGACCTTTCGGATTCCGGGATTCGAAAATCTCCTGGATACGCGGAAGACCGGATGTGATGTCATCCCCGGCAACTCCACCTGTATGGAATGTACGCATCGTAAGCTGTGTACCTGGCTCACCGATTGATTGTGCAGCGATGATTCCGACCGCTTCGCCAACTTCCACTGTTTCGCCTGTTGCAAGGTTGATGCCGTAACATTTTTTACAAACACCGTGCTTTGTATTACAAGTAAATGCGGATCGGATCGTAACCGATTCGATGCCTGCGTTGATGATTGCACTTGTAAGATCGGCAGTGACGAGTCCGTCTTTAGGAACAATCACTTCACCCGTTTCCGGATGACGAACTGTTTTCTTCACATGACGGCCTTCAATACGCTCTTCCAACGTTTCGATAACTTCTGTTCCTTCAGTAAGTGCGCTGATCAGCAGACCTCTGTCCGTTCCGCAATCATCTTCACGTACGATGACGTCTTGCGCAACGTCAACGAGACGACGAGTCAAGTATCCGGAGTCGGCAGTTTTCAATGCTGTATCCGCAAGACCTTTACGAGCACCATGCGTAGAAATGAAGTACTCGAGTACTGTTAAACCTTCACGGAATGATGACTTGATCGGCAACTCGATGATCCGGCCTGCCGGGTTGGCCATCAATCCACGCATCCCTGCGAGCTGCGTGAAGTTGGACGCGTTACCACGGGCACCTGAGTCACTCATCATGTAAATAGGGTTTGTATTTTCAAGAGAGTCCATCAGTTTATCCTGGATGACATCCTTCGCATTGCTCCAGTAGGAAATGACACGGTCATAACGCTCTTCCTCAGTAATAAGACCACGGCGGAATTGCTGCGTCACCTTATCTACTTTATCTTGAGCTTCTTTCAAGATTTCATCTTTGTTCGGCAATACGACGATGTCCGAAATACCGACCGTGATGCCTGCACGAGTTGAATATTTGAAACCTAAATCTTTCATCCGGTCCAGCATTCTCGAAGTTTCCGTAATGTGGAACTTCTTGAAGATTTCCGCGATGATATTCCCGAGAATCTTTTTACGGAACGGAAGAACGATTTCAGCATTTCGTATATATTCTCTTACATCAACAGCCCCATCAATGAAGTATTTGTCCGGTGTCTCAATCTGTAGATTGTGATTTGTCGGTTCATTGATGTACGGGAACGTTTCAGGAAGGATTTCATTGAAAATGAGCTTCCCGACTGTCGTCAGTAAAAGCTTGCGATTTTGTTCTTCTGTAAAGGTCGGGTTGTTCAATGAACCAGCTTGGATGGCGATTCTTGTATGCAAATGAACATGACCAGTTTGATAAGCAATCAAAGCCTCGTTCATATTGCTGAAGATCGCTCCTTCGCCGATGGACCCTGCCCTTTCCAACGTAAGGTAGTAGTTACCCAATACCATGTCCTGGGAAGGGGTAACGACCGGTTTTCCGTCTTTCGGGTTCAAGATGTTTTGCGCAGCAAGCATAAGCAGGCGCGCCTCAGCTTGAGCTTCGGCAGAAAGCGGAACGTGAACAGCCATTTGGTCACCGTCAAAGTCGGCGTTGTATGCCGTACATACGAGTGGATGAAGTTGGATGGCTCGGCCTTCCACTAGCATCGGCTCGAATGCCTGGATCCCAAGTCTATGAAGTGTAGGGGCACGGTTCAATAGTACCGGGTGCTCTTTAATGACGTCTTCGAGGACATCCCATACTTCGGAATGCAAACGTTCGATTTTGCGTTTTGCACTCTTAATGTTATGGGCAAGTCCGCGTTCGACCAATTCCTTCATGACGAAAGGCTTGAACAATTCAATTGCCATCTCTTTCGGAAGACCACATTGATACATTTTCAAGTTAGGTCCGACAACAATTACCGAACGGCCTGAATAATCGACACGTTTACCCAATAAGTTTTGACGGAAACGACCTTGCTTCCCTTTCAACATATGGGAGAGGGATTTCAACGGACGATTCCCTGGTCCTGTAACCGGACGTCCGCGTCGTCCATTATCAACGAGCGCATCGACGGCTTCCTGCAACATACGCTTTTCATTCTGTACGATGATGCCAGGAGCACCGAGGTCAAGAAGACGCTTCAACCTGTTGTTACGGTTAATGACCCTACGGTAAAGATCATTCAAATCTGATGTTGCGAAACGGCCGCCGTCCAGCTGTACCATCGGGCGCAATTCTGGAGGAATGACCGGCAACACTTCAAGAACCATCCATTCCGGACGGTTTCCGGAGTTACGGAAAGATTCGACGACTTCCAAGCGTCGGATCGCACGAGTACGACGTTGACCTTGTACTGTCTTCAACTCTTCCTTCAGCATTTCCGTTTCTTTATCCAAATCGATTGCCATCAGAAGCTGTTCAATCGCTTCAGCACCCATAAGCGCCTGGAATTTAGAGCCGTACTTTTCACGGTAGAGTCTGAACTCCTTCTCGGAAAGCAATTGTTTCCGTTCAAGCGGCGTGTCTGCTGGGTCGATGACTACGTAAGATGCGAAATAAATGATTTCTTCCAACGCACGTGGCGTCATATCGAGAATAAGACCCATTCTGCTCGGGATGCCTTTGAAATACCAAATATGCGTTACCGGCGCTGCAAGTTCGATGTGCCCCATACGTTCACGGCGCACTTTTTGCCTTGTCACTTCGACGCCGCATCGATCACAGACGACGCCTTTGTAACGGACGCGCTTATATTTTCCGCAGTGACATTCCCAGTCTTTTGTAGGTCCGAAAATCCGTTCACAGAACAGACCGTCTTTCTCGGGCTTTAACGTACGATAGTTGATCGTTTCGGGCTTTTTCACTTCACCGTAAGACCAAGAACGAATTTTATCCGGTGAAGCAAGGCCGATTTTCATATACTCAAAATTGTTTACATCTATCAAGGAGCCTACCTCCCTCTTATCTTATCTCCGCGATGGACTCTCATCAGTATCGTTAAAATAGAGGAGCGTTTTGGAGCTCCCCTATCCAATTCTAAAAAATAATTTTCAATCAGACTGTTTGATCTTCAGCCATGAGATTCAATGCATCTGTCGGTTGCATATCATCGTCATCATCAAGATCACGCATTTCGATTTCTTCAAATTCTTCCGTTAGCATCTTCACGTCCAAACCAAGGCTCTGAAGTTCTTTGATCAATACTTTGAACGATTCAGGAACGCCCGGTTGAGGAACGCTTTGACCTTTGACGATCGCTTCGTACGTTTTCACGCGGCCGACAACGTCATCTGATTTGACGGTAAGGATTTCTTGCAATGTATAAGCAGCACCATAAGCTTCAAGTGCCCACACTTCCATCTCCCCGAAACGCTGTCCACCGAATTGGGCTTTTCCTCCAAGCGGCTGTTGCGTAACGAGCGAGTACGGTCCAGTCGAACGAGCATGGAGCTTGTCGTCGACCATGTGCGCAAGCTTGATCAAGTACATGACGCCGACAGATACGCGGCTATCAAACGGTTCTCCTGAACGGCCATCATAAAGGATTGTCTTTCCGTCACGGTTCATGCCCGCTTCTTCCATTGTCGTCCAGACATCTTCTTCATTCGCACCGTCAAATACCGGTGAAGCCATGTGGACACCCAAATTCCGGGCAGCCATTCCTAGATGCATTTCCAATACCTGTCCGATGTTCATACGAGATGGTACCCCAAGCGGGTTCAACATGACATCGATCGGCGTGCCGTCTGGAAGATATGGCATATCCGATTCAGGCAGGATGCGTGAAATAACCCCTTTGTTACCGTGTCGTCCAGCCATCTTATCCCCTACGGAGATTTTACGCTTCTGTACGATGTACGCACGTACGAGCTGATTGACGCCCGGCGGCAATTCGTCCCCATCTTCACGATTGAACACTTTTACATCAAGAACAATACCGCCTGCTCCGTGAGGAACACGTAAGGAAGTGTCTCGCACTTCACGGGCCTTTTCGCCGAAGATTGCATGAAGGAGTCTTTCCTCAGCTGTCAGTTCAGTAACCCCTTTAGGTGTCACTTTTCCGACGAGGATGTCGCCATCGCGAACTTCTGCACCGATACGGATGATACCGCGATCGTCTAGGTTGCGAAGCGCTTCTTCTCCGACGTTCGGGATGTCCCTCGTAATTTCTTCAGGTCCGAGTTTCGTGTCCCTTGCTTCTGATTCATACTCTTCGATATGGATCGATGTAAACACATCATCCTTCACGAGTCGTTCACTCATGATGATGGCATCTTCATAGTTGTAACCGTCCCACGTCATGAAGGCAGTGAGGACGTTACGGCCCAAAGCAAGTTCCCCTTTATCCATCGAAGGTCCGTCTGCTAGGATATCGCGTGGTTTTACACGATCTCCGACGCTGACGATCGGACGTTGGTTATAGCAAGTCCCTTGGTTGGAGCGGATGAAGTTATCAAGTCTGTAAATCGTCAAGTCGCCTTTCACTTCTTTGCCATCGACCGTTTCAATACGGCGGACACGGATTTCCTTCGCTTCTACGTGCTCGACAATTCCGTGATATTTCGCAATTACCGCAGCTCCGGAGTCACGTGCTGACACATGTTCCATTCCAGTGCCGACGAACGGGGCTTCTGGATTTAACAAAGGTACCGCTTGACGTTGCATGTTCGCACCCATTAGGGCACGGTTGGAGTCATCGTTTTCAAGGAACGGGATACAAGCAGTCGCTGCAGAGACGACTTGTTTTGGAGATACGTCCATATAGTCGATTTGCTCACGCTTGAATACTGTATTATCCCCTTGGAAACGTCCGACAACTTCTTCGTTGACGTAGGAACCGTCTTCATTAAGCGGCGCGTTCGCCTGTGCAACGACGTAGTTATCCTCGATATCCGCAGTCAAATAGTCGATTTGGTGAGTGACTCGCCCAGTTTCAGGGTCAACCTTCCGATAAGGAGTTTCAATGAAACCGAACTTGTTCACTCTCGCAAACGTAGAAAGGGAGTTGATCAATCCGATGTTCGGACCTTCCGGCGTTTCAATCGGACACATGCGTCCATAGTGGGAATAGTGAACGTCACGGACTTCCATGCCCGCACGCTCCCTTGTCAATCCGCCTGGTCCGAGTGCTGACAGACGTCGCTTATGCGTCAATTCGGCAAGCGGATTCGTCTGATCCATGAATTGAGAAAGCTGTGAGCTACCAAAGAATTCCTTGATGGAAGCGATGACCGGTCTGATATTGATCAATTGCTGAGGTACGATCGATTGAGTGTCGTTGATGGACATACGTTCTTTAACGACACGTTCCATACGAGATAAACCGATCCGGAATTGGTTTTGCAGCAATTCGCCAACCGAACGTAAACGACGATTTCCGAGATGGTCGATATCATCCGTATTTCCGACTCCATGGAGCAAGTTGAAGAAATAGCTGATGGAAGCGACGATATCTGCAGGTGTCACATTTTTCACCGACTCATCGATGCTCGCATTCGAGATGACATTGATCACTTGCTTCTCTTCACTCTTCGGAGCGTAGATTTTGATCGTCTGGATCGTAATGTTTTCATCCAGAACCCCACCGACATGTGTTACTTCCTGGATGCCAACCCCTTTTTCAAGGTGAGGCAATAGGCGGTCCAATGTCCTACGGTCGATCATTTGATCCTTCTCAAGTAGAATTTCACCTGTTTCAGGGTCTGCAAGCGTTTCTGCAACCGTTTGATTGAACAGACGGTTTTGCAGATGAAGCTTTTTGTTCATTTTATACCGCCCGACATTCGCCAAATCGTACCTTTTCGGGTCGAAGAAGCGGGAGTATAGCAGGCTCTTCGCGCTATCCAATGTAGGCGGTTCGCCAGGACGAAGGCGTTCATAGATTTCAAGCAAAGCCTTTTCCGAAGTTTCCGTGTTATCCTTTTCGAGCGTATTTCTCAAGTACTCGTTGTCTCCGATCAAATCGATGATTTCTTGATCCGTCGAAAACCCGAGTGCACGGAGAAGAACGGTAATTGGCAATTTACGGGTACGATCGATCCGGACGTGGACAACATCTTTTGCGTCCGTTTCATACTCGAGCCACGCACCGCGGTTCGGAATGACAGTCGCAGCAAATCCACGCTTTCCGTTCTTGTCTGTCTTATCGTTGAAGTAGACGCTCGGAGATCGGACGAGCTGGGATACGATGACCCTTTCCGCACCATTGATGATGAACGTCCCGTTTTCTGTCATAAGTGGGAAGTCGCCCATGAAAACGTCCTGTTCCTTCACTTCTTCCGTTTCTTTGTTATGCAAGCGCACTTTTACGCGGAGCGGAGCTGCATACGTAACGTCACGCTCTTTCGATTCATCAACAGGGTATTTCGGTTCACCAAGTTGATAATCAATGAATTCCAAAGAAAGATTACCTGTGAAATCCTGGATTGGAGAAATATCACGGAACATTTCCCGCAATCCTTCTTCCAAGAACCACTCATAAGATGCCGTCTGGATTTCAATCAAATTCGGCAGCTCGAGAACTTCATTGATCCGCGCGAAACTCCTGCGCTGACGGTGTTGACCATACTGAACTAAATGACCTGTCAACTCTTTCACCCCTCAAAACAATATTAGTCCTTTGCGAAATCATAAAAATAGTGTATGATATCGAAAAAACAAAAAGAAAACGAGTTCTGGCAAGAGCTCATTTTCGGTTTAACAATCTTTATCCATTGCCAGTATGCCTTAGTTTTCCAAAACTTATGCAAAAGGGCACACGACCGCATTATATTATTTATGCATTTTACAATACTAGCACAAGAAGATTCTCACGTCAAGATTTTTCGGGATTTAAGTATAAAATATCCTTTTTTCTTATCCACAGTTTCTACATTTCCGAAAATCTCCGTTAAATGCGCTATTGTCGAAGGAGCTCCTTGTTTCTTCTGAATGACGACCCACAGTTCTCCACCGGCAGCCAATTTGGAAAAAGCACCATCGTAGATTTTGAATACCGTCTCTTTTCCTGCCCGGATAGGAGGGTTCGTCAATATCGCAGCGAAACCTTCCGCCTCCACAGCCGACAATGCATCGCTCGGGTAAACCGACACATTCTTTATGCCGTTTAGTTCTGCGTTTTTGCTTGCCAGCGCCATCGCCCTTTCGTTGACATCGACCATTTGAACGTTCCGGTCCGGAAAAGATGCGGCGATCGATAATCCGATTGGTCCATATCCACAGCCGACATCCAACACGTCACCTGCTACGGTAGGCATAGCGAATGACTCCGCTAACAGACGGGAACCAAAATCCACTTCCCCTTTACTGAATACGCCTGCATCTGTCTTGAAACGCAGCCGGTTGTTACGCAATGTAACTTGCCATTCCTTCGGATCGCTTTTCACCGTTGGATTTTTAGAGTAGTAATGTTCAGCCATACTAATTCTCCTTCCTCCCGAAAGGTTACCCATTTTTCCTTGTAGATAAAAAAACGAAGAAAAGCCCGTCCAGTTTGACGAGCCTTTCTTCATTATTCAATGATTACTTAACTTCTACGCCAGCGCCAACTTCTTCAAGTTTCGCTTTCATTTCTTCAGCTTCTTCTTTAGAAACGCCTTCTTTGATTGCTTTAGGAGCGTTATCAACTACTTCTTTCGCTTCTTTCAAGCCTAGGCCAGTGATTTCGCGAACAACTTTGATAACTTTGATTTTTTGATCTCCAGCAGATGCAAGAACTACGTCAAATTCAGTTTGCTCAGCAGCAGCTTCACCAGCACCTGCTCCGCCAACCATTGCAACTGGAGCTGCAGCAGTTACGCCGAATTCTTCTTCGATTGCTTTTACAAGGTCGTTCAAATCAAGAACTGTCATTTCTTTAATCGCGTCAAGGATTTGTTCTTTAGTCATTATATTTTCCTCCTAGATAGGTTTTGTTTTGTCGGGGATTACCCCGCATTTTTTTGTCGTTCAGGCCACTTGAGTAAACTTAAGCGCCTTGTTCCTCTTTTTGCTCTGCAACAGCTTTTGTTGCAAGCGCGAAGTTGCGCATTGGAGCTTGTAGAACGCTGAGTAGCATGGAAAGAAGTCCTTCGCGTGATGGAAGTTCCGCCAATGCTTTGACATCTTCAACAGAAGCGACGTTTCCTTCGATCACGCCTGCTTTGATTTCAAGCTTGTCGTTCTTCTTAGCGAAGTCGTTAAGGATTTTAGCAGGAGCAATAACATCTTCTGTCGAGAATGCGATTGCGTTCGGACCTACCAAATGCTCACTCAACCCTTCAAGTCCAGCCGCTTCAGCAGCACGGCGTGACATTGAGTTTTTGTAAACTTTGAAGTCGATGCCTGCTTCACGAAGCTGTTTACGAAGTTCCGTTACTTGGCTCACGTTAAGACCACGATAGTCGACTACGACAACGGAAACCGATGATTTCAATTTGCTTGAGATCTCTTCAACTACCGCTTGTTTAGCTTCTAATACTTTGCTCATCTTGACACCTCCTGTAAGAATTCGGGTCATTTATACCGATATGAAAAGCCCTCGCAATCCACAAAGTAGACCACGAGGGCTGAAAAGTCGTCATCTTTTACATAAAAGAGCGTCTTGTCCTCGGCAGGATGATTAAGCTGATACGCCCCTGCTGTCTACGGTACAAATGATTTAGTTTGCAACAAACGAAATCTTACTATAAGATTTCAAGCTTGTCAACGTTTTTATTTTACAACTACAGTTGACGGATCAACTTTAACCGCAGGACCCATTGTAGTAGTGATATTCACTGACTTCATGTAAGTTCCTTTAGCTGCAGCTGGTTTCGCTTTTTGGATCGTTTCAAAAACAGTTTGGAAGTTTTCTTCAAGCTTTTCGTTATCGAAAGAAGCTTTTCCGATTGGAGCGTGGATGATACCAGCTTTGTCCGCACGGTATTCAACTTTACCTGCTTTGATTTCTGCAACAGCTTTAGCAACATCAAATGTTACTGTACCTGTTTTAGGGTTTGGCATTAAGCCTTTTGGTCCTAACACACGACCAATTTTACCAACTTCGCCCATCATGTCTGGAGTCGCAACGATAACATCGAAGTCGAACCATCCTTGTTGGATTTTAGTGATGTATTCTGCATCACCAACGAAGTCTGCACCTGCAGCTTCCGCTTCTTTCAACTTTTCGCCTTTTGCGAAAACAAGAACGCGTTGAGTTTTACCAGTTCCGTTTGGAAGCACTACTGCTCCACGGATTTGTTGATCGTTTTTACGAGTGTCGATTCCAAGACGGAATGCGACTTCAACAGTTGCGTCAAAGTTGACCGTGCTTGTTTTCTTTGCAAGCTCGATCGCTTCTTTATAGTCATACACTTGTGTGCGATCTACAAGTTTTGCCGCCTCAGTGAATTTTTTACCTCTTTTAGCCATTATAAATTTCCTCCTCGTTTGTGGTTTTAACGGATTGAACCTCCCACGAATAAGGGTTGCGTGTTCCAAGGAACAGCAACCCCCACTACAAAGAACCGCGCCATGGTGTTATCGCAATCAGTCTTCGATTGTGATTCCCATACTGCGTGCAGTACCTTCAACCATTGCCATCGCCGCTTCAACCGATGCTGCGTTTAGATCCTGCATCTTTTGTTCTGCAATTTCGCGAACTTTATCACGTTTTACAGTAGCTACCTTCTTTTTGTTAGGTTCGCCTGAACCTTTTTGAAGATTAGCTGCAACTTTCAGCAATACTGCTGCTGGTGGAGTTTTTGTAATAAATGTGAATGAACGGTCCTCAAATACAGTTATTTCAACAGGAATGATTAGACCTGCTTGATCCGCTGTACGTGCGTTGAAATCTTTACAGAAGCCCATGATGTTAACGCCAGCTTGACCTAGTGCCGGTCCAACCGGTGGAGCTGGGTTAGCTTTACCTGCAGGGATTTGCAATTTAACGATTTTGGTTACTTTTTTAGCCACGAGACACACCTCCTTAAGTCCGTGATGTGGTAATTGGGTTGCCCCTCCCACTCAATATGTGCCTGCCGGTTTGATCCGGTAGAATTTAGTTAATCCGTCCAGTCTGTTCTGTTTACAGTCTGACCTTTGAAATGATACCACTATTATGCGCTTCTTGCAAGTAGTAATCTCTTAAATTTTTTCAACTTGTTCAAAGTCAAGTTCCATAATCGTCTCTCTGCCGAACATGTCGACGGACACTCGGACTTTGCCTTTGTCCTGATCGATTTCTTCCACTTTTCCTTGGAAGTGCGCGAACGGTCCTTCAAGCACTTCGATCACTTCGCCAACTTCGAAGTCAGCTTCGACTTTCCGTTCTTTCATGCCCATCTGTTTGAGGATGAAATCGACTTCTTCCGGCAAGAGCGGTGTTGGTTTCGCCCCTCCGCCAGATGACCCGATGAAGCCCGTCACGCCTGGCGTGTTACGGACGACATACCAAGAATCGTCTGTCATGATTAGTTCCACAAGGACGTATCCAGGGAATGTCTTTTTCATAACTGTCCGTTTCTTGCCATCTTTGAAGTCCGTTTCTTGCTCTTCAGGGATGACGACACGGAATATTTTATCTTGCATACCCATCGTCTCGACACGTTTTTCAAGGTTGGCTTTCACCTTATTTTCATAACCTGAATACGTGTGGACGACGTACCAATTTTTCTCCATTTCCATAATGACGTAGGACTTTGTGTCCGTCCCTCCTTTTAAGATCTTACTAATAAATTCCCCGTATATAAGCCGATTAGTCTCTATAAATTTCCGAGAAATGAAAAAACCCGTTCATGTGACAAGACGGGATATTTTTCAACAAGGATATTCACGCTGTCCTATTATAACGCAAGATACCATTCCATGACTTCTGAAATGCCCAAATCGACGAGACCGAAATAAACCGCCATGAAGACGACTGTACTGATAACGACAATCGTATAACGTGTCAATTCTTTCCGTTTCGGCCAGCTGACCTTCCGCATTTCAGAGACGACATCTTTTAAAAAGCCGGTTACCTTACCCATTCAATCGTAGACCTCCGAACACTAAGTATATTACTGCAACTAGATTGTTTGTTTATGTTCTGTATGTTCATTGCATTGATTGCAAAACTTTTTCACTGTGAACCGGACCGTCGTCTGTTTGTTCCCCGCAGGGATGACATAATTTCTTGACCCGCAGCGATCACAGCATAAAATCAGTTTTTTAGACATTTTTTCACCTTGAACTTCCGTCGTGCAACTATTCTCGACAGTCTAAGTACACAGTCATTGCCTTGCTAAAGAGTACCACCTAATATTCATGATGTCAACACGATGGAAATTGATTGGCAACACCTTTCGGACATGCTTTAATGCACGACATCCACTTGCATATGCCGTTCAAGTTTCCGCTTGATGCGTTGCAGCGCATTGTCCACGGATTTTACTTGCCGGTTTAGTTCATCCGATATTTCCTGATAGGACTGACCTTCCAGATAGAGTGATAGGACCTGTTTTTCAAGTCCACTCAACACTTTGTTGATTTCCCCCTCCATATGGATGAAGTCCTCCTTATGGATCATCAAATCTTCTGGGTCATCGATTACAGACCCGGAAATGACATCAAGCAAAGTGCGGTCAGATTCCTCATCGAACACAGGCTTGTCCAGCGATACTGACGTATTCAGCGGAATATGCTTCTGCCTTGTCGCCGTCTTGATGGCCGTGATGATTTGTCTTGTGATGCATAGCTCCGCAAATGCCCGGAATGAAGCAAGCCGATCCATCCTGAAATCGCGGATCGCTTTGTAGAGGCCGATCATCCCTTCTTGAATGATATCCTCCCGGTCGCCGCCCATCATGAAATATGAGCGCGCTTTCATTTTAACAAAAGATTGATATTTGGTAATAAGGAAATCTAGCGCGTCCGTGCTGCCCTCATGAATACGAACTAAAAGCTCTTCATCGGATAGCCCGGTGAAATCAGATGTACCCCCTTGAACGTATACATTTCCCGCCAATCACCACACCCCGATTCGTTATTGCCATTTCAATCAGTATACCGTATGGAAAAATTTTGCGTCAACCGTTCATTTCATTCCGCGCCGCCATTTTTCAAATATTTCTGCCACCTCGTCGGACAATTGAATCTTGGAAAACGGTCGGTCCTCTTGGATTTCCTTCACTTTTTTCGTAATCAATTTATCGATTTCATTCATTTCAATTTCCAGCTCGCGAGCCGATTTGCGGAGGGCGCCTTGCGCAAAAATGACCCATTGCTCCGTTAGATCGGATGTGGCCACATGAATTTGGACCCGGCGCCCGCTCAGCTCCGATACCATTTTTTCGATGCGTTCATCGGCGGTTTCATTTTCACGGGTGAAAACGACTTCGACTTTATGCTTCCAGTCCTTCTTTTCAATTCCGCGCATCAAGTGCGCATCGAACAAGATGATGACACGCCAGCCTGTATGCGCCTTATATTCGGCCATCCTTTCGATGAGCCGGTCACGGGCTTCCGCTAGATTTTCAAGCTTCAATTTCCGCAATTCCGGCCATGCCCCGATGATGTTGTATCCATCGACGAGCAAAATATCCTTTTTCATGACCCCGGCGTTTGGGGGTTGCGTTTGCGTAACACTTCATACATGAGCAAGGACGCGGCGACAGAAGCATTCAATGATGTCACATGCCCGACCATCGGCAAATGATAAAGGAAGTCGCACTTCTCCTTTAAAATGCGGGACATTCCCTTCCCTTCGCTGCCAATGATGATGGCGAGAGGCAATGTTGCATCCATCGAGCGGTAGTCTTGCGAGCCTTGGGCGTCAGTCCCTGCAATCCAGACACCCGCCTTCTTCAATTCCTCCACCGTTTGCGAGAGATTGTTCACGCGGACGACAGGTATATGCTCAATTGCTCCCGTCGATGCTTTTGCGACGACTCCCGTCAAGCCGACCGAACGCCTCTTCGGGATGATGATGCCATGCACGCCCGAAGCATCCGCCGTCCGTAAGATCGAGCCAAGATTATGCGGATCTTCCAATTCGTCAAGGATGAGGAAGAAGGGATCCTCACCACGATTTTTCGCAACTGCAAACAAATCATCCAGCTCCGCATATGAATAGGCGGCAACCGAGGCGATGATGCCTTGATGGTTCACGTCAAGCATTCCGTCCAGTTTCTGTTTCGGCACCGCTTGGACGACGATTCCCGATTGTTTTGCAAGCGACAAAATCTCCCCGATGCTTTTTTTATTCAACCCTTCGGCAATCCAGATCTTATTCAGTTCCCTGCCGGAACGAAGTGCTTCCACGACTGGGTTTTTGCCGCCGATCAATTCTGATTCCTGATTTGTCATGATGCACCCTCCTCATTCGGATTTTCGATGAACTGCATTGTCCTGCCTATGATTTCCCCTACCCGTTCGTTTCTGCCTAACAAATATAGGTATCCGAGTACCGCCTCGAATGCCGAGCTATAGTTATAAGTAACGACATCGGTGTTCTTCGGGACCGACCCCGATTTCGCATTCCGCCCGCGGCGCAGGACCGCTTCCTCCTCTTCGGTGAGGAAGCCGGTTTCCTGCATCATCTTGACAGCCGATGCCTGGGCTTTTGCGGATACATACCGGGTCGCCTCCTTATGAAGGGTGTTCGGCTTCACGCGGCCCGAGCGCAGCAAATGTTCACGGACCGCCTGCTCGTAAACCGCGTCCCCCATATAGGCGAGGGCAAGTGCGTTCAGCTGTTTCACGTCCACGTCACGCAATGTATATACGCCGCTCATCCTCTTTTCCACCGCGTGCCTTGAGCGGTATCCTCCAGGATGATCCCTTTTTCTTTCAAAAGATCCCTAATTTCGTCTGCACGGCTGAAATTCCGTTCCCGGCGGGCAGTCAAGCGCTCCTCGATCAGCCCTTCGATTTCATCATCCAACAGCTCTTCCCCGCCGAATGGCAAGCCGAGCACTTCCATCAGTCGGTCAAATGCGGTAATGAAATATTCGAGTACGGCTGTTTGCGTATTCTTCTCCAACAAATATACGTTGGCAGTTTTCACGAGTTCGAACACAGCGGCAATGGCATTCGCAGTATTGAAATCATCGTCCATTGCGCTTTCAAATTGAAGGACTGCCTCATCCACTTTATGTGTCCATATATCTTGTTGGTCGCCCAAATCAGCAGACGTACTTAAACGGTGTTTCAAGTTGTTATACGCCGTTTGGATGCGGTCCAAACCATTTGCCGCGCTTTCAACAAGGTCTTGCGAGAAATTCACCGGATGACGGTAATGCACGGACAGCATAAAGAAACGAAGCACTTTCGGATCGATCTGCTTGCGAATATCGTGGACGAGAATGAAATTCCCGAGCGACTTCGACATCTTTTCATTATCGATATTTATATAGCCATTATGCATCCAGTATCGCGCGAACTGCTTCCCGGTCATCGCCTCGGACTGCGCAATTTCATTTTCATGATGTGGGAATGTCAAATCCTGACCACCCGCATGGATGTCGATCGTATCACCTAAATGCTCTCTCGCCATGACAGAGCACTCGATATGCCAGCCAGGTCTGCCGGGACCCCACGGGCTATCCCAAGCGATTTCCCCTTCCTTCGCCGCTTTCCATAACGCGAAGTCGAGAGAATTTTCTTTAATGCCGCTTGCTTCGATGCGCGCACCGACTTTCAGCTCATCAACCGACTGATGGGACAGCTTGCCGTAGCCTTCGAATTTGCGCGTCCTGTAATATACATCGCCCTGCGCTTCGTAGGCGTAGCCTTTATCTACAAGCACTTGAATGAATGCGACGATGTCATCGATATGCTCCGTCACCCGTGGATGGGCGTCCGCCTTACCGCAACCTAGTGCTCCGACGTCCTCGAAATAGGCGTTGATGAAGCGTTCTGTCAACTCCCCGACCTCTTCGCCAAGCTCGTTAGCCGTATTGATGATTTTGTCATCAACATCCGTAAAGTTAGATACATAATTGACGTCGAAACCACGATATTGCAAATAGCGGCGTACTGTGTCAAATACGATGACCGGTCTCGCATTGCCGATATGAATGTAGTTGTAAACGGTAGGTCCGCACACATACATCTTCACTTTCCCTTCCTCTAGTGGGATGAAAGGCTCCTTCTTCCGTGTCAATGTATTATAAATTTGAATACTCATCGGTTTTCCCTTCCTTCTCAAGTTCTTCTATCCGTCTCTTCAGTAATGCGATTTCCGCTTCCAGTCGGTTGCACGTATCCTCCACAGGGTCCGGCAAGTTGCGATGGTCATGCTTATCTCTCACCCGTACGCCGTTCGTCACGACGACCTTGCCCGGAATACCGACGACAGTTGAATCGGCCGGAACATCGATCAGAACGACCGATCCTGCACCAATCTTGCTGTTTTCACCGATTGTAATGGAGCCGAGCACCTTCGCCCCAGAAGCGACGAGCACATTATTGCCAAGCGTCGGGTGTCGCTTCCCTTTTTCTTTGCCCGTTCCCCCCAACGTCACACCTTGGTATAACGTCACATCGTCGCCGATCTCACAAGTCTCGCCAATGACAATCCCCATGCCGTGGTCAATGAATAGGCGCCTGCCGATCGTCGCACCAGGATGGATTTCGATGCCTGTGAAAAAACGGCTGATCTGCGAAATGAGCCTCGCAAGAAACAGGAAGTTTTTTTTATAGAGAGCATGCGCAATCCGGTGCGCCCATACCGCATGAAGGCCGGAGTACGTAAGTACCACCTCAAACGTGCTGCGCGCTGCAGGATCTTGTTCAAAAATGCAACGGATGTCTTCCTTCATCCTACGAAACACTGTTTTCGCCCCCTGTTCTTAATTTTTGATTCAATGCAAAAAGCGCCCCTGTCTACAACTAGACAGAGACGCATTGAATGCGCGGTTCCACTCCGCTTGAAAGGAGTTTGATCCCTTTCCGCTTGACGCCTATAACGCCGGCGATGCGTCCGGCCTACTTCTTCGTTCGGCACGGCGCTCAAAGGTGCATTTCCACATCGCAGAGGCACGGATCACTTGCAGCCGGTGATGATCCTCTCTGAAGAGCATGAGATGTGTACTTCTCCTTATCAAAGCTTTCGTTCTTTTAAATGAATGTACGTTAATTGTACCTAGAAAATGCCTAAAGTCAACTAAATCAGCCTTGCCCTTCCACTTGCAGCAGGAGGCGTATTCGGCAGGATCAAGTTATTAATTAGCGTATTTCGATACCCGTTCAATCGTCTTTTCCTTGCCAATCAACGCAATGGAGTCCGGCAATTCAGGACCATGCGTCTGTCCGGTTGTGACGACGCGGATCGGCATGAATAAATTCTTCCCTTTATGGCCCGTTTCCTTTTGCACCTCTTTGATGGCCGCTTTGATCGAGGCAGCATCAAATGATTCAAGCGCAGACAACTGACGTTGGAAGGATGCCATCACTTCTGGCACCTGTTCCCCTGAAAGAACTTCTTGAGATTGTTCATCATATTCAATATGGTCATTGAAGAATTGGGCGGTCAATTCGACGATTTCAGCCCCATAGCTTAATTGCGCATGGTAAAGGGCGATCAGGTCGTGCACCCATCGGCGTTCCTCTTCCGTCATCTCTTCGCTTACACGCCCAGCCGCCTGAAGATGCGGCAGCGTCAATTCGATCACTTCGTCCAAGCTGAGCTTCTTCACGTATTGGTTGTTCATCCACGTCAACTTCGTTTTATCGAACATGGACGGCGATTTGGAAAGTCGGCTTTCATCGAAAAGCTTAATCAATTCATCATGCGTGAAAATTTCTTCTTCACCGCCAGGCGACCAGCCAAGCAACGCGAAAAAGTTAAACATCGCTTCCGGCAAATAGCCGAGATCCTTGTATTGGGAAATGAATTGAATAATCGATTCGTCGCGCTTTGAAAGCTTTTTCCGCTCTTCATTGACGATCAGCGTCATATGCCCGAAACGTGGGTACTCCCAGCCGAACACATCATATACCATCAATTGTTTTGGTGTATTCGTCAAATGTTCCTCACCGCGGAAAACGTGCGAAATTTTCATCAGATGGTCATCGATAACAACCGCGAAGTTGTATGTCGGGATACCATTCGCCTTCACAAGCACCCAGTCGCCTACATCTTTCGATTCAAACGATACTTCCCCACGGACGAGATCATCCACTGTATATGTGACCTGTTCAGGTACACGCATGCGAATCGTATACGGCATGCCTGCTGCTACCTTTTCAGCGACTTCTTCAGCAGTCAGATGACGGCAAGTCCCTGCGTACATCGGTGCGGCGATGCCAGAAGCTTTCTGCTTTTCACGCTCCGCCTCCAACTCTTCCGTTGTACAGAAACATTTGTAGGCATGTCCTCCGTCAAGCATATCCTGCGCATATTTCGTATACAAGTCCAGACGTTCCATTTGACGGTAAGGGCCGTATTCTCCGCCGATATCAACGGACTCGTCGTGATGGATCCCCAACCATTTCAAATTATCCAGCTGGGATAATTCGCCCGCTTCGATATTCCGCTCAGTGTCGGTATCTTCGATGCGGATAATAAATTTACCGCCATGGTGTTTTGCAAATAGGTAATTGAACAATGCTGTCCGGGCTCCGCCAATATGTAAATGGCCGGTCGGACTCGGCGCATAACGTACACGTACTTCTGTTGTCATTTGAGTGCATCTCCGTTCGTTGTTATTCCTGTGTATTTTAACACTGCCTTGTTTATTTTAAAAGGAGAATCGTCGCCATTGAGGCAATGCCCTCTTCCCTGCCTACAAAGCCCAGTTTTTCCGTCGTCGTCGCCTTGACGTTCACTTGGGACACGTCCGCGTTCAACAATTCTGCGATGCGGGCGCGAATCGTTTCGATATGCGGCGCCATTTTCGGTCTTTGTGCCATGATTGTGCAATCGATATTGCCCAACCGGTAGCCTTTCGTCTCTACGATTTCCCATACTTTTTGAAGAAGGACCGCCGAATCCGCATCCTTGAATGCCTGGTCCGTGTCCGGGAAATGCCTGCCGATATCCCCTTCCCCGATTGCCCCTAACGCAGCGTCGGTCACCGTATGTAATAGGACATCCGCATCGGAATGCCCTGTCAATCCCTTCTCATAAGGAATTGTAATGCCACCGATGATCAAAGGCCGCCCTTCCTCAAACTGATGTACATCAAACCCTTGTCCTATACGAATCATCAGAAATCCTCCTGCCGTCTATGTTTCAAGAGGACCTCGCCAAACAGGAGGTCCTCCTTCGTCGTCATTTTAACATTGTCATACGTACTTTCCACAACTCTTACCGGATGACCTAACCGTTCGACGATCATCGACTCATCCGTTCCAAGGAACCCCTCGGCTTCGGCTTTATCGGACGCCTCCTTCAGAAGGTCATAGCGGAATGCTTGCGGCGTCTGAATCGCCCAAAGCTTTGAACGGTCCACTGTCTCCTCGACAATGCCGCCCGGCGCAACCTTCATCGTATCCTTCACTTGGACACCGGCAATTGCGGCACCATGCTCATCGGCAACATCGACAAGCTCACGGATGACATCCTGATTGATAAACGGACGTGCCGCATCATGGACGAGGACGATCCCCCCGGCCTTGTGAGCACGAATGCAAGCCGCCACGCTTTGCTGCCGCTCCGCCCCGCCTTCGACGAGCGCAGCCACTTTCGTAATGCCGAAACGCTCAAGCATTCCTTCGATTTCCCGCTTTTCCTCTTCTTTCACGGAGAGGATCATTCCTGAGCAGGCCGGATCCTGTTCGAATACATCCAATGTGTGTATAAGGATCGGCTTGCCCGCCATCTCCAAAAACAGCTTGTTGAATCCGGCGCCCATACGCCGGCCGCTTCCCGCTGCTGGGAGCATTACTGTATATGTCTTCATCATCGTTCCTCAGCTTTCTACTTCAATGCGCCTTTGCGGCTTTGCCATTTTTCGGCTTCGCGAAGATCATCCGGCCCGCAGAAGTCTGCAAAACACTCGTGACGACGACATCGATCGCATTGCCAATATGCATTCTTCCGTCTTCAATAACAATCATCGTACCATCATCCAAATAGGCGACACCTTGGTTATGCTCCTTCCCATCCTTGATGACGACAACGTGCATCTCCTCGCCAGGAATGACGACCGGCTTCACTGCATTCGCCAAATCATTGATGTTTAATACCGCTACACCGTGCAGATCCGCCACTTTGTTCAAGTTGAAGTCATTTGTAACGACCTGGCCATTCATGCTTTTCGCAAGACGAACAAGCTTCAGGTCGACTTCCGCAACGTCCGCAAAATCTTCGTCAGTGATCAAAACGCTCGGACCGTCATCCGTCTGCAAACGCTTCAGGACATCAAGGCCGCGCCTTCCTTTCGTACGCTTCAAAGAATCGGATGAATCCGCGATATGTTGGAGCTCCGTCAAGACGAATTGCGGAACGACGAGAAGCCCTTCCAGAAAGCCGGTCGAAGCGATGTCTGCAATCCTTCCGTCAATGATGACGCTCGTATCCAAGATTTTATGGATCTTCGCATCCGGTTCCCCCAAAGCGTCCACACCATCCCTCTTTTTCGGATTGCTGTTCCTTGCCGCGAAAATTGCGTGGGAAAACTCCTCACGCTTCTTGAAGCCGACTTGGAAACCGAGATATCCAAGAAGGATGGAAAGAAGGACGGGCAGAATGGACGTAATGACCGGAATTTCCACACTGCTCAGCCCAAAGCTGACAAGAAAGGCGACACTTAATCCGACCATCAGGCCGATCGTTCCGAACAGAAGATCGAAAATCGGGGCCTTCAACAGGCGGTCCTCCATCCATTTAATGAAATTCACGATCGGGTCTGCGATGAAAAGGCTAAGCAAATATAACACGATCGCCCCTAGGACAGCAGCTACGTAAGGATTGTCAATCATCGGCTTTGAAGTAAAAGAAGATAAAGTGAATAAATACGGTAGAAATAATACGCCGAGCGTTCCCCCGATCAGCAGCAGTCCTATCTGAACTACTCTTTTTAACATGTACGACACCTCCATTTCATTACTAACAACTATACATGTTTTCCATATGCTACGCCGTTTTGAACCATCGAAACCGATGTTTCACCGGTAAGTATAGGACAGAAGAAAAGTCGGCGAAGTTCCTTATATCGAAAAACTGAGGATATGGAACTCCCTTAAAAAAGTCCCATATCCTTTCATTTTTCACGAAAATGCGATGTTTAATGCCTCACTTATCGTTTCGACACCGACTACTTGAATTCCTTCCGGAAAATCCCATCCGCCGATATTCGAAGACGGGATGACGACCTTTTCGAATCCTAGTTTCGCCGCCTCCGTCACACGCTGTTCAATGCGGGACACTCGGCGCACCTCACCCGTCAACCCGACTTCACCGATGAAGCAGTCTGTCGCTCCCGCAGCCGCATCCCGGTAACTCGAAACGATGCTGACGAGGACCGCCAAGTCGATTGCCGGTTCGTTAAGCTTTACGCCGCCAGCGACCTTGATATAGGCGTCTTGTGCTTGCAAGAGCATACCCATCCGTTTTTCCAGAACAGCCATCAACAGCGACACCCTGTTCTGATCGATTCCGGTCGCCATCCGCTTCGGGTAATTGAAGCTTGACGGAGTCACTAGTGCCTGGATTTCGACGAGAATTGGACGTGTCCCTTCCATCGAGGCTACGACAGTCGATCCCGCGCCTCCTTGAGACCTTTCCCGCAAGAATAGCTCTGACGGGTTCAAAACTTCCTTCAATCCGGATTGCAACATCTCAAAAATCGCGATTTCATTCGTTGAGCCGAACCGGTTCTTCACGCTGCGCAAAATCCGGTACGTATGATGGCGCTCCCCTTCAAAATAGAGGACTGTATCCACCATATGCTCGAGAAGGCGCGGACCTGCAATCTGTCCGTCTTTTGTCACATGGCCGACGATGAAAATAGCAATATTTTGCGTCTTCGCAATGCGCATCAGTTCAGCCGTACACTCCCGCACTTGCGAAACACTGCCGGGGGCCGATGTCACTTCGGGATGGTGGATCGTCTGGATCGAGTCGGCAATGACAAACTTCGGTTGCACGTCGTTAATCGTCTCATGTATTTTCGCCAAATCGGTCTCTGCATAAATGTACAGCTCATCCGAAGCAACGCCGAGACGTTCGGCTCGCAGCTTCGTCTGTCTGATTGATTCCTCACCTGATATGTAAAGAACGCGTTGCTTTTGATTCGCGAGAAGTGAAGAGACTTGCAGCAGCAACGTCGATTTCCCTATGCCCGGATCACCGCCGATCAAAACTAGCGAGCCCGGAACGATACCTCCGCCAAGCACCCGGTTCAATTCGCCGAGCTCCGTTTTCACCCTCGGTTCCTCAACGGTTTCAATCGAACTGATCGGCATCGCTTTCTGCTGGATGGTTTCAGTATGCTTGAAAGCGCCTCGTGGACCTTTGCTGACGATTTCCACTTCCTCATCCATCGTATTCCATTCGCCGCAGCCGGGGCACCTCCCCATCCACTTCGGCGATTCATAGCCGCAGTCCCTGCACATGAACTTCGTTTTCCGTTTTGCCATATTTACCTCCATACACGAAAAGGACAGCCCTTTCCCGTAGATAGCGAACTCTACGGGAGGGCCATCCTATTATTGTTTTTCTGCCACTGCAACGCGATCCGTCTTGACGACGAACTCGCCATCCTCTACATCGACGATCACTTTTCCACCTGTCAGAACTGTTCCGCTCAACAGCTCTTCAGATAGACGGTCCTCAACATGCTTTTGCAAAGCCCGGCGTAACGGACGAGCACCGTAATCCGGGTCGTATCCTTCTTCAGAGATTTTCAATTTCGCCGCATCTGTCAACTCGAGTATAATATCTTGCTCTGCAAGACGTTTCGTCAATTCGTTCGACATGAGCGTGACAATTTCTCTCAAATGCTCCTTCTCAAGCGAGTGGAAGACGATCATTTCATCTACACGGTTCAAGAACTCCGGACGGAACGCTTTTTTCAACGCGTCTAGCATCGTTGATTTCATATCCTCGTAATCACGTTCGCCGTCTTGCAAATTGAATCCGACGTATCGGTTTTGTTTCAACGTCTCCGCTCCGACATTCGACGTCATGATGACGACCGTGTTGCGGAAATCGACCGTGCGACCTTTGGAATCCGTTAATCTTCCATCCTCAAGCACTTGAAGTAGAATATTGAAGACGTCAGGGTGAGCCTTTTCAATTTCATCCAGCAAGACGACTGAATAAGGCTTTCTGCGGACTTTCTCGGTCAATTGACCGCCTTCGTCATAGCCAACATACCCCGGAGGTGAACCGACGAGTCGGGACGTCGAATGCTTCTCCATATACTCGGACATGTCAATGCGGATCATCGCATCTTCATCCCCGAACATCGCTTCTGCAAGCGCTCTTGCCAATTCGGTCTTCCCGACACCCGTAGGTCCGAGGAAGATGAATGAACCGATCGGACGCTTCGGATCCTTCAATCCGGCGCGGGCTCTCCGAATCGCCCTTGAAATGGCCGTTACGGCTTCCTTCTGCCCGATGACACGTTCATGCAGAAGCTCTTCCATGTTCAACAGCTTGGCAGTTTCCGTTTCGGCAATTTTCGCGACCGGCACTCCCGTCCACATTGCGACGACTTCCGCAATGTCGTTAACTGTCACTTCTGATTCTTTTTTGCCTTGCTTCTCTTTCCATTCCGTCTTTGTCTTTTCGAGCTCTTCCTTCATCTTCTGCTCTTTATCGCGGAATGATGCCGCCTTTTCGAATTCCTGGCTTTGCACCGCGGCATTCTTTTCGTGGCGGATCGCTTCCAGCTTCGCTTCGAGCTCCTTCAAATTCGGAGGTGTCGTATACGAACGGAGGCGCACTTTCGAACCCGCTTCATCGATCAAGTCGATCGCTTTGTCCGGAAGGAAGCGGTCAGAAATATACCGATCCGACATTTTCGCAGCGGCCTCGATCGCTTCATCCGTAATCTTCACGCGATGATGCGCTTCATATCGATCACGCAAGCCTTTGATGATCAAAATCGTCTCATCGACAGTCGGTTCATCGACTTGAATCGGTTGGAAACGTCTTTCAAGCGCAGCGTCTTTTTCGATATATTTACGGTATTCATCAAGCGTCGTGGCACCGATGCATTGCAATTCCCCGCGAGCTAGCGACGGCTTCAAAATATTCGAAGCATCAATCGCCCCTTCGGCTCCGCCAGCCCCGATAAGTGTATGCAATTCATCAATGAATAGAATGATATTTCCTGCTTGACGGATTTCCTCCATCACTTTTTTCATACGGTCTTCAAATTCGCCGCGGTATTTCGTGCCAGCGACGACCGTTCCCATATCCAAAGTCATGACGCGTTTGTCACGTAGGATTTCAGGCACTTCATTATGGACGATCTGAAGCGCAAGCCCTTCCGCAATCGCCGTTTTACCGACGCCCGGCTCCCCGATCAATACAGGGTTGTTCTTTGTACGGCGAGCCAACACTTCGATCACTCGTGTAATTTCCTTGCTGCGACCGATGACAGGGTCAAGCGTCCCTTCACGTGCCACTTCCGTCAAATCGCGGGCTAGGCTGTCAAGCGTCGGTGTGGAGGCAGATGATGAAGTGCCTTGATTGCCGACAGCGTTATCATTGCTTCCAAGCAATTGAAGTACTTGCTGTCTCGCGCGGTTCAAGCTAACACCTGCATTATTCAATACGCGTGCAGCCACCCCTTCCCCTTCGCGGATGAGCGCCAACAGAATATGCTCCGTCCCGATATAGGAATGGCCGAGCTTTCTCGATTCATCGACAGAAAGCTCGATGACCTTTTTCGCCCTCGGCGTGTAATGGACAATCGGACCGACTTCCTTCGATCCGGAACCGACGAGGCTTTCTACTCCTTTTTCTATCGTTTCGAAACTGACGTCGATCGCTTCCAAAGCTTTCGCAGCGATGCCGCCACCTTCCCGTATGAGTCCCAATAAAATATGCTCGGTGCCGATGGATTCATGTTTCAGTCTGATCGCTTCTTCTTGTGCAAGCTGCAGGACTTTTTGTGCCCGTTGTGTAAAACGATTGAACATCATATTCTTTCCACTCCTTCTATAGTAACGTCTATCCTGTTCCCACTATTGAAAGTGTGGAATAGGAATTCCTCTTACTCTATTCCAATGAATCAAAAAGCAATCCATTTCCAACTAAATTGACTTTGACCATCTTTGACTTAAGTATAATAAATAGAAAAGTACGTTGCAAAAGTATTGCCTAGTTTTCTTTATTTTTTTCCTCTCTTTGCTGCTCCGAACGTAGTCGTTCTCGGAATAGATCGGCTCTGAAGATATCCCTCTCCTCCGCCGTCAACTCCTCCCCGGCATATTGCTGGAGGAAACCGGGCTGCATGAAGATCATCAACTCATTCAATATGGACATATCGACATCCTCGATGATCCCCAAATCGATGCCGAGACGTACGTCCGACAGACAGCGGGCCGCTTCACCCGATGGCAGCAATCTTGCATACATAATCGTGCCGAGCGAGCGGAAAAGCTTGTTTTCCAGCGCAACGCGCGATTTCGATAGGAGGATTTCACGTGAGCGCCTCTCGTGGGCAATAAGCCTGAGCGCCACATTTTTCAAATCGGAAAGGATCTCTTTCTCCGGTTTGCCCAAAGTCGTCTGATTCGAAACCTGATAAATATTGCCCGGCGCTTCGCTTCCCTCTCCGTAGCTCCCTCTGACGATCATTCCTAGTCTAGAAATAGCCGGGATGATGCGCTCAATCTGCTTCGTGATCGTCAGTGCAGGCAAATGCATCATTACCGACGCACGCATGCCCGTGCCCGTATTTGACGGACAGCTCGTCAAGTAGCCGAAATCCTCGTCGAAGGCGTAAGGAAGATTATTCTCCAAATAGTTATCGACAGAGTCCGCATGATCGTAGGCATTTTCCAACTGGAAGCCCGGATAGATGCATTGGATGCGGATATGGTCCTCTTCGTTCACCATGATGCTCAACGTCTCATCTTCCGACAGGATGACCGCTCCATGTCGTTTTACATCCGTCAACTGCGGACTGACCAAATGCTTCTCAACGAGCACTTGCCTTTCCAGAGCTGGAAGTTCTAACATCTTCATATAGGAATACCCTTTTTCATCGGAAGTAAGCAAGGCGGCCGAAACTTGCGAGTCGACCTTCTGCGCCTCTTCGGCCGTGAACGCGATCGGGAATCGATATCCCCTTAAATTCCGGGCCAAACGGATCCTCGTCGACATGACGATATCCGAGTGCTCCCCATGCGACGTCATCCATCCTGTGACAGCGCCTTTCATGAATTTATTAATTGACATCGCTGCCTTCACCTCCATTGCTGCCTTCTGCCAAACGCTCTTTCAACGCATTCGCTTCATCCCTCAATGCCGCGGCATCTTCAAAACGTTCCGTCTCGATTGCTTCTTGCATTTTCAACCGGATCTCTTCGACCTTCTTTTTCAAGGCGAACCGTTCATTGAGGGAGACCGGAATTTTCCCGACATGCGTCGTATGTCCGTTATGGAGCTTGCTGAAAATACGCGGCAAATACTCTTTGAATGTGTCGTAGCACGTCGGGCAACCGAACTTGCCGATATCGAGGAATTTCCTGAACGTCAATTGGCAGTCCGGACAAATCTGCCCATCCGGCATGCTTTCCCTCGACTGCTGGAAAGGCTGAATCGATTCGCTCCCTCCGAACCAATGGGAAAGGAATTGTTGGATTGACAACGGTTCCTGATTCGGATCGAAATGGAACATTTGGGTTTGGAACGCGCATTTCTCACATAGATGACGTTCCGTCGACCCTCCCATGCCTTCCTGGGTGAAGAGCACGGAAGCCGGCCGTTCTTTGCAATTGTCGCATAGCATAATCTGCACCTCGTATTCGTCGAATTCTATTCAAGCTGCCTATAGATGAGGGTTTTAAGCATTGCCTGCAAAACCCGCGCCCGCATAAGATCGCGTTCCGGCAATGGGTATTGGAGAGTCGTCCGGTCCACCGCAGCTAAGATGAGCCTCGACTCTCTCTCCGAAATTACTTCCTCTTTCATTAGCCTGTAAATGATTCCTTCGGCCATCGTATACGTCGCACCTTGTTGGATTCCTTCTAAAATATGTTCAATTAATTCCTTATGCGAATTTGTCTGAACGCGGTAAATCCGGATATACCCTCCACCTCCACGCTTCGATTCGACGGCATATCCACGTTCTACAGTAAAGCGGGTGTTAATGACATAATTGATTTGCGAAGGAACGCACTGGAATTTCTCTGCGACTTCGCTCCGTTTGATTTCTACAGTCCCGCTATCTTCTTTTTCGATAATCGCCTTTAAATACCCTTCTATAATGTCGGAAATGTTTCGCATGATGTCACCTCTTTTCTTCCGGTGTTAAGCCATTGACTTTGACTATCTTTGACTTAATTGTACATGAAAATACATCTAGCGCGCAATTGATATGCAAATTAACAGAAAAAGTTGATTTTCGCTGCAGGCGGACGCTTTCCGCGGGCGAGCGGTGAGCCTCCTCGTTCGCTTTGCTTCCTGCGGGGTCTCCCCTGTCTCGCTTTCCCGCAGGAGTCGCCGCCTTACGCTACAATCAACAAAAAGTAAATTCGCAAGCATCTAATGTTTAGAATAGGAAAAATAGGGTAATAAACTAGTTGAGGATTTTGTGCACCTCTTCTTCCTCTTCATGGAGTCTTGTTCAAAAAGGACGGATGGAAACGATTGAGGCAAACAGTCGTTTTTCTTTGCATCGCGCAGTCTGTCCTTTTGAACAAACTCTTTTCATAATTCCCCAAAAAAAGTCCTGGTACACACACCAAACAGAACATAGGAGCAGCCCCTTACTTTGGGGCTGCTTTTTTGTCGGATTTCATTAAGTCAAACTAGTATTGTCCAAGCAAACAATAATTATTTAATTAATCATATTGTTCGATATTGTTTAATAGGTTACAGTGTAGAAGAGTTAAATGAAGGAGGAATGTGAGAATGAATTCAGCTAAAATACGCAATAAAGGGTTGTTCAACAGATTTCTAGATTTCATCGAGAAATACGGCAACAAATTGCCCGACCCCGTAATGTTGTTCGTTTACATTGCCGCACTTATTTTAGTTTGTTCAGCGATTTTCGGCGTCCTCGGTACATCAGCTATCAATCCCGGAACCGGCGAAGAGGTGAAAGTCGTCAATTTGCTGAACGGTGAAGGCCTCATTATGATTTTATCTAATTTGGTGAAAAACTTTACGAGCTTTCCACCCCTCGGCCTCGTCCTCGTTGTTATGTTCGGTGTAGGGTTGGCAGAGTCAACCGGTTTAATCGCCACAGTCATGAAGACGACTATTTTGAATGCTCCAAAGAAAATCATCTTGCCGACAATCGTGCTTGTCGCAATTTTAGGGAATGCTGCTGCTGACGCGGCTATGGTCGTTTTGCCGCCAATTGTTGCGATGATTTTCATTGCACTTGGCAGACACCCGATTGCAGGACTTGCAGCCGCCTATGCATCTGTTGCGGGCGGATTTTCAGCAAACCTAATCATTAATGTATTGGACCCTCTCATATACGGCTTCACAGAAATCGGTGCACATATCTATGACCCTACCTATTCAGGGAATCCAGGGATGAACTACTACTTTTTAGCGGTTTCCACTTTAGTTTTAGTCCCTGTTGCAGTTCTTGTCACAACTAAAATTGTCGAACCGCGACTTGGCAAGTATGAAGGGGAGACTGAAGTATTAGAAGAAGTTTCATCTTTAGAGAAGAAGGGGCTACGATGGGCTGCACTTTCAGTCGCTCTCATTATCGGCGTTGTTTTAGCTCTTTCACTTCCTGCAAATGGGCTTTTTCGTCATCCTGAAACAGGAAGTTTAACGACCTCGCCATTGATGGATAGCCTTGTTCCATTAATGATGATCCTTTTCCTTGTGCCATCAATTATTTACGGAAAAATCGTCAAGTCTTTAAACAACTCAAAAGACTTCGCAGATCATTTGGCGAAGGCAATGTCCAGCATGGGCATGTATATCGTCATCTCTTTCGCAGCAGCACAGATGATTGCATACTTCAATTGGAGCAATCTCGGCCCAATCGTAGCCATCAAAGGGGCTGAATTGTTGGAAAACTTAGGCTTGCAAGGTCTACCACTGTTCATCGGCTTCATTATCGTCGCTGCCCTTATCAACTTCCTAGTTGCCAGCGCGTCCGCAAAATGGGCGATTCTCGCACCTGTTTTCGTACCGATGTTCATGATCATGGGATATAGTCCGGCATTGACGCAAGCCGCTTATCGCATCGGTGATTCCATCACCAACCCGATTACACCAATGCTTGCATACTTCGCCATCGTTCTGACATTCGCGAAAAAGTACGATCCGAAAATCGGAATTGGCACTTTCATGACCTCGCTTTTGCCATACTCAATCGCATTCGCAATCATGTGGATCATCCTATTCGCAGTTTGGTACTTGCTCGGCATCCCTTTAGGACCACAAGGTGAACTATTTTTGAATAAATAATCAATATTAATGTCCATAAGTAAAGGCAGCCCCCGATATTTCGGAGGCTGCCTTCATTTTATTCAATTGTAACGTTCTTCAGTTCCTTGACTGGGAGGAAGAGTTCGCCTGTTTCGTAATAGGTGATGGCGAGTCGGTCGCCTTCCTGGATGTAGATTGCTAGTGGAACAGCTTCGGTCGAGACAATATAGTTCCGGCCGTCATCGGCAAGGATCGAAACGATCGTGAAGTCGCCGGCGCGTTCCTTGTAGACACGCACGACAGTAACCGATGCTTTTCCCTCCTCGGCGTTCGAGCTGCCGTCGACTGTGCTGCCGCCACGTTGCAATGCCGTTTTGTAAAGCCTCAACGCTTCGTTCGGCGAATTGGCGTACACGGAGATTTCCGGGTTCGCTGCCGAAACGATGAAGTAGTTTTGCAGGAAGCCGTTCGAGTCAAGTACCGGCGTCAACCAGCTCGCTTCCCCATAGAAGTTATAAAGTACCGGCATTTCCCCGGTCCATTTCTTCTCAATGAATTTCTTCTCGATAATTTGAAGGGCGCCTTGTGAATCCATATACGATTCTTCCAGGTTGCCCGTATAGTAAGTCGCCTCGCCTGTACGGCCATCCGTCAATGCATAGCCGAGCATCGAGTCGACGCCTTCTTTCGGGCTCGTGAAATCAGTGAAATAATACATATGGCCATTCTCATCGAATACAGGGCTGACTTTCGATTCCGTTCCTTCGTCGGAAGGCAGTTTTACATCCTTCTTCCCGACGATTGAATTCCAGAATCCGTGGACGTATTTTCCGAAATAGCTGTTCTGGAGGCTGACCGCTTCCGGCGAAACCGCCCCATCGATGAATTCAGGGACTTTTGATAGCGGGTATTGATTCACCTCCCCATTTCCCGGATTGACCATGACAATCCCTTTGACGTCGAATCCGTTCCTCGCTGTAATGAAGTTTCCGTAGGAACGGATATAATGCGGCTTGCCTTCATCATCAATTTCAAGCTGCACATCACCGTAGAAGATGAGATCCGGCATCGCCATCCGCATATGACGCTCCACTTGTTTATGGAAGTATGATGAAGGGGTATACGACATTTCAGTTTTCACGAACTTCGGATTATCCGCTGAATCGGTCGCGCTCATCGTGAAGTAACCGGGCGTCGTCTTCCCATTCAACCATTTGAAGAAGCCCGAAAACTCTACCGGTGCGATGTAGACGAACTTCCCATCCACCTTTTGGATTTGCAAATTGCCAAGTTCATAGTAGCTCGTATTCGGCACTTGACCGAATGCCTTCTTCATTTTATTCCGGGCGAATTGGGGTGGAACGCTTGCAGGCGTCTTCGTTTCGTCGAACGCCTTGATTTCAACCTGTTGGTCCATTTCCACCGCTTTATATTTTTCATTCGCATTGAAAAGCGGCGCACTCAGGATGAACAAACTGCCTGCTAATGCCGCCAAGAAAAGGACAACCTTAGCGCTTCTTTCCTTTCCGGTTGCCAGCACGACGCCCGCTAGCGTGACGATGAGAGCTAGCGCCCACAACGACGTCCAATTCCTGTCCATATTTGAAACGTAATAAAGGGCAAACGTCAGAGCCGCCACGAGTACAACCGTTGCTGATATAGCTGCAATCCGATTGAAGGCAGGCTGCCCCTCTTTGGAGCCAGACGTAAATGGTACGATGATAATCGCGGAAACGATACCGGCGACCAATGAGAATAACAATAAATTTATCATGTGAACACTCTTTTCTTTTGAAATTAATCCTCCTCTACTATACGGACGAAACCGTCAAACGATTCGTTTTTCTGCTTGAATCCACAAAAAAACTATCTGCAAAAGTGAATTAACACATTACAGATAGTCCGATTGATTATTAAATTAATATGCACGCCTTACTTTTAGAATTTTGTACATACGGTGACCGAAAAATCCGGCAAGAATCGACAGCAGAATATCTTTCGGAAGGGGCGGCACCATCCACGCCCAAGCGACCGCATAGCTAAATGCGTCAGGCGCTGCGGCCCATAGCTTATAGGCAAAATACATCCAATTCGTTCCGAAAAGATAATTCACTACGAGACCTACAAGCCCCGCGACAATATAGCTGCGTAAACTGCCGTACTTTTCGACAATTTTTCCTGTTACAAACGCAACCAATATGAAAGAGACGATGAAACCAAAAGTCGGAAGCAAAATAGCGCCAAAACCCCCATGGAACTTCGCAAAAACAGGCGCCCCCGCCAAACCGACGACCATATAAACCGTCATTGCAATCGCGCCAAGCCGGCTTCCTAGCAGAAGTCCCGCTAACACCGCGAAAAAGGTTTGTAACGTAATTGGCACTCCGCCAATCACAAGGAACGGCACGAACGACGTAATATTCGCCCCGATCATCATTAATGCTGCAAACATTCCACAATAGACGAGACTGAGCGGGCTCATTCCGCTTTTCGTATTCACTGAAGCTGTTGTCATAATCCACCTCATAATTTAAGTTATCTACAATAGAATAAAAGTTAACTCAAATTGTGTCAACCTAATTTTCATTTCAGTTAACCAAACATCTGCGAATAAAAAAACCGATAGCATCATTCGCTATCGATTCCTGTATCAACGTTAATTGTCTTCACTTTTTGGGAATAAAAAATGGGCGAGTATTCCGCTTAGGACGGCTGCGCCTATTGTGATCCACACTCTCGACATGCCCGGAACTTCTTGAAAGTTTTTATGGAGCATCCACCATGCAATTCCGGCAACAAGGAGTGCAATCGGGACGGAAAATTTGAAAATCCTCAACGAATTCACCTTCTACCTTATATTCATAGGCCCATTCTATCACAATTCACCTATTGACGTATCCAATTTTTAACGATATGATGTTTTAAATTATTCAAACAACTGCATAACAAATTCTTATCAAGAGAAGCTGAGGGACTGGCCCGTCGAAGCTTCAGCAACCAGCCGTTTCGGTCAGGTGCTAATTCCAGCAGGTCCATTTCGGCCTGGCAGATGAGAAGAAGCGAGAATTCACTATCCAAAGCCTTCTTTTCAGCGAAGGCTTTTTTATTTTTCAGTTCTGTCGAAATTTTTCGCATAGAGAAAATGCATTTATGCGTAATTGGAGAAGGTTATGCGTGATTTCTCGCATTTATGCGCATCTTGCCGCGTTTATGCGTCTTTCGATGGTTTTATGCGTGTTTGGCGATGTTTATGCGCCTTTCGGGAGATTTATGCGTATTTGGAGCCGTTTATACGTTTTTCCGATGGCAGCATGCCGGATGTGTTCAAGGGATTAGTAGGTTAAGGGATATCGATTGAAGAGAGGATGATTTCTTATGAGATTGCTTGATCGGTTGAAAGATAATGTACTGGTGGCGGATGGGGCGATGGGGACGCTGCTTTATTCATATGGCATTGATTTTTGTTATGAGGAATTGAACGTTGAGAAGCCTGAAATCATCGAGAAGATCCACCGCGAGTATATCGACGCAGGTGCCGATATCATCCAGACAAATACATATGGTGCCAATTCTCTCAAACTTGCCCGTTATGGCATGGAGCACCGGGTGAAGGAATTCAATGAGGCGGCGATCCAGATTGCGAAGCGCGCCGCGGCGCCTGGCAATCAATTCGTACTTGGGACAATCGGCGGTCTGCGGGGCATCCGGAAAAGTGACGCTTCGCTAACCGAAGTGCTGACGATGGTGCGTGAACAGGCGGATGCTTTGCTTTCAGGCGATCCCGACGGACTGTTGCTGGAGACTTATTACGATTTTGAAGAATTGTCGACGGTCGTTACCGAGCTGCGGAAACTGACGAATCTGCCGCTCATTGCGCAAGTCGCGATGGATGAGCCCGGTGTTTTGCAAAATGGAATGAATCTCAATGACGCGCTTCATCAGCTGGAATCGCTAGGAGCGGATGTCGTCGGCGTCAATTGCCGGCTAGGTCCTTACCATACGATCCAAGCATTTGAAAAAGTGACGATTCCAGAGCGAGCGTTTCTCTCCGCAGCTCCGAATGCAAGCTTGCTCGATGTCGAGGATGGACGGATCGTTTATGCGTCCGAAGCCGATTATTTCGGGCGTGCAGCAACACTCCTCCGCGATGAGGGCGTCCGCCTGATCGGGGGATGCTGCGGAACGACGCCAAAGCATATCGCTGCCGCGAAAAAACAGTTGGCGGGACTGCCGCCGGTCACGAAAAAAGTCGTCACGCCTGAAAAACCGATCATCATCCGGGAAGCAGAGCCTACAAAACACGAACCGCTTCACATTAAAGCTAAAACACAAAGAACGGTCATCGTGGAACTGGATACGCCCCGCCATTTGGAGACGGAGCAATACTTCATCGGCGCGAACGAATTGCAGGCAGCCGGTGTGGACGCCGTCACATTGGCGGACAATTCCCTCGCCTCCCCTCGCATTAGCAATATGGCGATGGGGTCGATGTTGAAGCATGAACATCATATCCGGCCGCTCGTCCACTTGACGTGTCGTGACCACAACTTGATCGGGCTGCAATCCCATTTGATGGGGCTCGATGCGCTTGGAATCCATGACATCCTCGCCGTCACGGGAGATCCGACGAAAGTGGGCGATTTCCCCGGCGCGACGAGCGTCTATGACGTCTCCAGCATGGAGTTGCTGCAGCTAATCAAACAATTGAACGAAGGAATTTCTTTCACGGGCAAGCCGCTTCGCAAAAAGGCGAAATTCTCGGTCGCTGCGGCATTTAATCCGAACGTCCGAGTTCTCGACCGTGCTGTGCAACGTCTCGAAAAGAAAATTGAGTGCGGGGCGGATTATTTCATTACACAGCCCGTTTATACGAAGGAGAAGATCATCGACATTCACGAAGCAACGAAGCATTTGGATACACCGATCTTCATCGGCATCATGCCGCTCACAAATATTCGAAATGCCGAATTCCTGCATCATGAAGTACCGGGCATCAAACTGTCCGAAGAAGTGCTCGACCGGATGGCCGCATGCGGGGATGACCGTGAAAAAGCGACCCGGGAAGGCATCAACATCGCTAAGGAACTGATCGACACAGCAGCGGAACTATTCAACGGCATCTATATCATTACGCCGTTTCTCCGCTATGACATGTCCTTGGAACTCATCAGCCATATAAAAGAACTTGACGGGAAGAAGGAGAGGAGTATTGTCCATGCCTAAACATCCAATCGAACAACAGTTAAAAAACAGAATCCTCATCATAGACGGAGCGATGGGCACAATGCTGCAAGCGGAAGATCTCTCGACAGACGATTTCGGCGGAGAGGAATACGATGGCTGTAACGAATATTTGAACATCCTACGCCCCGATATCCTCGATAAAATCCACCGGGCCTATTTGGAGGCGGGAGCGGATATCATCTGCACGAACACATTCGGGGGGACCCCCCTCGTACTGGACGAATTCAGCCTCGGCCACCGAGCGTCAGAAATTAATATAAAGGCTGTGGAAATCGCGAAAAAGTGTGCCGCCGACTATTCGACACCGGAGTGGCCGCGTTACGTCGCCGGTGCGATCGGTCCGACAACGAAGACGCTTTCCGTCACAGGAGGAATTACATTCGACAAGCTTTCCGAGGATTTCTACGTCCAGGCGAAGGCATTGATCGAAGGCGGCGCCGATCTTTTATTGATGGAAACGAGCCAAGACATGCTCAATGTGAAAGCCGGGACAATCGGGATCAAACGGGCTTTCGACGAAATAGGCATCGAGCTCCCTGTCATGATATCGGGGACGATTGAACCGATGGGAACGACTTTGGCCGGTCAGAGCATCGAAGCGTTCTATATATCAATCGAGCATATTAAGCCGCTGTCCGTCGGATTGAACTGCGCGACAGGTCCGGAATTCATGACGGATCATCTGCGCTCGCTTTCTGATCTTGCGACGAGCTACGTCACGTGCTATCCGAACGCCGGATTGCCAGACGAAGAAGGTCACTACCATGAATCGCCTGAATCCTTATCCTTGAAGCTGAAAGGATTCGCGGAAAAAGGATGGTTGAATATGGTCGGCGGCTGTTGCGGCACGACCCCTGATCATATCCGCGCGCTCCGTGAAGCGGTTGACGGCCTCACCCCGCGCCACAAGCCTGAGAACGGGCATGACCATGCTGTTTCAGGCATCGAACCGTTGTTGTATGACCCATCGATGCGCCCGCTGTTGATCGGTGAGCGGACGAATGTCATCGGTTCAAGGAAGTTCAAACGGTTGATCGTCGACGAAAAATTCGAGGAGGCTTCCGAGATTGCACGTGCTCAAGTGCGCGGCGGTGCTCACGTCCTAGATATTTGCCTCGCAAATCCGGATCGTGACGAGCTTGAAGACATGAAAAAATTCATGCAGGAAGTCGTTAAAAAGGTGAAAGTGCCTCTCGTCATCGACTCGACAGATGAAAAGGTCATCGAAGAGGCGTTGAAATTCTCTCAAGGGAAAGCGATCATCAACTCCATCAACTTGGAGGACGGCGAAGAACGTTTCGACGCGGTGCTGCCTCTCGTGAAGAAATTCGGCGCCGCCGTCGTCGTCGGGACGATTGATGAAATCGGAATGGCAGTGTCACGCGAACGGAAACTCGAAATCGCGGAACGCTCCTATGATCTCCTTGTGAACAAATGGGGAATCGCTCCTGAAGATATCATTTTCGATCCGCTCGTGTTCCCTGTTGGAACTGGTGATGCACAATACATCGGGTCGGCGGTTGAAACGATCGAAGGCATCCGTCTGATCAAGGAAAAAATGCCGCGGTCGTTGACGACGCTCGGTGTGAGTAACGTTTCCTTCGGGCTGCCCCCTGTCGGCCGTGAAGTACTGAACGCGGTGTACTTGTATCATTGCACCCAGGCGGGACTTGATTACGCGATTGTCAACACGGAGAAGTTGGAACGGTACGCTTCCATTCCGGACAATGAAATAAAGCTTGCGAATGATCTTCTGTTCACGACGACCGACCAGACGCTTGCGGATTTCACTGATTTTTACCGGGATAAGAAGAAAGAGAAGACCGAGGACGATATACCGAAGACGGTTCCTGAAAGGCTCGCGTATTATGTCGTCGAAGGGACGAAAGAAGGTCTGATCCCCGATTTGGAGGCCGCGCTCGAGATGTACGATACGCCGCTCGAAGTCATTAACGGACCGTTGATGGAAGGGATGTCGGAGGTCGGCCGCTTGTTCAATGACAACCAGCTGATTGTTGCGGAAGTGTTGCAGAGTGCAGAAGTGATGAAGGCTTCCGTTTCATTCCTCGAGCAGTTCATGGAGAAGAAAGAGGACGATTCCGGAAAAGGGAAAATCATATTGGCGACGGTCAAAGGGGATGTCCATGACATCGGAAAAAACCTCGTTGATATCATTTTGAGCAACAACGGGTTCCGCGTCATCGACATTGGCATTAAAGTGACGCCAGCGACCCTCATTGACGTCATCCGGAAAGAGAAGCCGGACATTATCGGGCTGTCCGGATTGCTCGTGAAGTCTGCACAGCAAATGGTGCTCACCGCCCAAGATTTCAAGGCGGCAGGCATCGATACGCCCGTCATGGTCGGCGGCGCCGCGTTGACGCGCAGATTCACGGAGACGAAGATCGCACCAGAATACGATGGGCCGGTCATCTATGCGAAAGATGCGATGCAAGGGCTCGACCTCGCAAACCGGTTGCAGAGCGGGGACAAAGAGGCTTTGCTGAATGAACTCGTGGAAAAGCAGGAGAAGCGTCTCGAGTCGGAGGCAAACCGCGCGACGCGGGACACCGCGGTTGCCGTATTGCCTCGGCCAGTGAAGACAGTGCGGGAAGATGCGCCGGTTTTCATCCCCTCGGACTTGCGTAGACGCGTCCTTAGAGATTACTCCGTCTCGCATTTGTACCCTTACGTCAATATGCGGACGCTAATCGGTCATCATTTAGGCTTGCGCGGCAACGTCGACAAGATGCTTGCGAATGGCGAGGAGCGTGCAGTGCAGCTACATGAAATGGTGACAGCCTTCCTAGAGTCGGGGAATTTATCCGCTTCCGGCTTGTACCAGTTCTTCCCCGCCCAGGCGGACGGAGACGATGTGATTATTTATGATCCGGAAGACGCGAAGACGGAAATCGAGCGTTTCACATTCCCTCGTCAAAGCAAGGAACCGTTCCTTTGCCTCGCCGACTATTTGAAGACGGTGGACAGCGGTGAAATGGACTATGTCGCGCTCATGCAAGTAACAGCAGGACACGGTGTACGGGAGTATGCGAACAGGTTGAAGGCGGAAGGGAAATTCCTCGAGAGCCATGCGTTCCAAGCGACAGCGCTTGAACTTGCGGAAGGATTCGCCGAGCGTGTCCATCAGGAAATCCGGGACCAATGGGGCTTCCCGGACGCCACCGACTTTACGATGCGCGACCGGTTCGCGGCCAAATACCAAGGCCAGCGCTTCTCGTTCGGCTATCCGGCTTGTCCGAACCTTGAGGATCAAGCGAAGCTCTTTGGCTTGCTGAAACCGGAGGACATCGGCGTCCATTTGACCGAGGAGTTCATGATGGAGCCGGAAGCATCTGTATCGGCAATCGTATTCGCACATCCAGATGCGCGGTATTTTAATGTAGATTAAGGATTGAGTCGCCTCTTTATGGGGCGGCTTTTTTGGTGGGTGGGGTTGGGCGCGTGATGTGTTACTTTGGACGCGCTGGGGCTCAATTTGGGCGCAGATGAGGCGGCTTTGGACGCGCGAGGGCTCACTTTGGACGCGGGGGGTCTGTTGTATCATCCCCTCTCCCCTCGACGCGATTCAAAACAACAAAAAAGCTGTTCCTTTGTCGAATTGCTCGACGCCGGAAACAGCTGTATTGCTGTTAGAATCCTCTTCTCCCAAAGCCGAAGAAGCCTTTGCCCCTTCTACCAAAACCAGGCCCTTGTCCAGGGAATACCGGCGCGCCCATTACGTTTTCCGTTGTCTCAGTAAAATAGTGCCGCGGCGTGATAACAGGATGCTGCCTATTGACGTTGACAATCGGATGAATAAATGGTTGTTCAACTGGGAAGAATTGGTCATTAAAACGACATTGTGTCGGGCAAACGATTGGTTGCAGTTGGCTCATTGGCATCATTTGGTTTCCTCCACAAAACCCTCCGCATCGTCCTCCACAATGTCCACAGTGTCCGTGGTGCATCATCATCTTCACTCACCCCCCTCTACCTATTACATGTGAAAATGGCCGGGACATACGGGCGAGCGACCATGGACGAAAGGAATTTTACTAGTTAATTGTTCTGTGTGCTTGTCTCTATCTCATCAGCCATCTATTTCCCTTTCACTTCTTGATAGGCCTGTAATGCTCGTTTCCTCGCAGTTGCGTGATCGACGATAGGTGAAGGATATGTCTCTCCTATTTGAATACCGGCTTCTTCAAGAACAGTTATTGGGGCTTCCCACGGCCTATGGATATACGGGGCTTGCAGACTGGAAAGTTCCGGCACCCATTTCCGGATATACTCGCCATCCGGGTCAAACTTTTCGCTTTGCAGGAACGGATTGAAAACTCTAAAGTAAGGCGCACAGTCAATGCCGCATCCTGTTATCCATTGCCATCCCATTGCGTTGTTGGCGGTATCAAAGTCAAGAAGCGTATTTTTGAACCAGCCGTAGCCCTCTCCCCACGGGATCAACAGATGTTTGACTAAAAACGAGGCGGTTACCATTCGTACACGATTATGCATCATACCCGTTTCCCACAGTTCCCGCATGCCGGCATCGACGAGCGGATAGCCCGTCTGCCCCCTTTTCCATTTCACGAGCTGCTCATCTGTGCCTTGCCAGGGGAAGTCTGCAAATTGCTTCCGCAATGGAATCTGGATAATGTCTGGGTAATGAATTAGTTGATGGTAGGCAAAATCACGCCATATCAATTGTTTGAGAAAAGTATCAATCGATCGATGAAACTCTATTTCCGGCGTCTCCTCATATACTCTTTTCGCAGAATGCCACATCGCCTTCACACTAATGTTACCTGCAGCAATATATGGAGCGAGCATGGAGGAAGTGCCGCTCGAAATGAGGTCCCTCTCTGTCCCTTAATAAAATATGCCATCATCAGAAAACTGTTCCCATTTCTCAACCGCCGCTTCCTCCCCGGGCTCCCAGTACTCGTGAAATTTCTTATGCCACGGGTGCTTGTCCAGCATACTTAACTGGTCTAAGGAGAGTGTTTTAATTTCTTGGTCTGTTCCTTTCATCTCCTCTGGAACAGGCAGCGGGCGGGCTACATACTCCTGCAAGCACCTCTTCCAAAAAGAAGTGAACACTTTATAAGGTTCACCTAGTTTATTCACAAGATCGGGATTGAATAAAAGGAGTCCGTGGAATGTTTGCACCTCCATCCCGATCGATTCGAGCTGTGCTGCAATCCTGCTTCCCTTCGTTCTCTCAGCAGGCTCATAGCGTTCATTGAAATAAACGGCATCCGCACCCGTCTCTTCCATGACTTCGACAAGCGCATCAAACTCATCTCCAGATTTAATAAAGAGCTTCAAGCCACGTGCCTGAAGCCCCTTTTCAAGAGATGCCACCGAATGGTAGAGCCACCATAAGGAGGCTTCACTTTCCGCATATGCCTGCTTTTCTTCTTCTGACCAAATGAAGACAGGAATGACAATTCCCTCTATGGCCGCCTCCCATAACGCAGGGTTATCATGTAATCGAAAATCTTTACGGAACCATACGATTGTCCGTTTCATCAATCTCATCCTTCTTGGCAAGCGTCAATTCTGTTCGTGCAAGACGCTGTCTGTCATATTCATATTATACACTTTGACACATTAGCCTATGTATAGATACCTTAAGCAAAAAGCTGTCCAGAAAATCAGTCTAAGCTGGCTTTCTGGACACCTTCACTTATGCTTTTGCCGATGAATCAAACCGTCTTTGTACTAGCTAGTACCCGGCCATCATCCGGTTCGCCTAAGACACCCTCCGTTTGAGCAACGACAACTGCACATGCTGCATCTCCTGTGATGTTGACAGCCGTACGCACCATGTCAAGCAGTCGGTCGACCCCTAAGACGAGTGCAATTCCTTCGACAGGCAGACCGACAGATGTCAAAACCATCGCCAGCATGATCAGCCCTGCACCTGGCACGGCGGCCGTCCCGATGCTGGCAAGGACTGCGGTAAGGACGACGGTGAGCAGCTGCCCCATTGACAGTTCAATGCCATAAGCTTGGGCGATGAAAACAACTGCCGCCCCTTGCATGATTGCCGTTCCGTCCATGTTGATCGTCGCGCCTAAAGATTGTGTGAAGGAGCTGATCGATTCAGGCACTTTCAGCCTCTCCTGCGCGGTCTTCATGGAAATCGGAAGTGTTGCCGCGGAGCTCGCCGTACTGAAGGCGACGACCTGCGCCGGAAAGAAGTTCTTGAAGAACCAGATCGGATTCCGTTTTCCAAGCAAGGACACCGTGCCCCCGTAGACGACAATTGAGTGGATAAGAAGAGCGCCTAGGACAACACCCATATACATCCCCATAGCCTGCAGCGCGTCGAACCCTTGACTGCCGACTGCTGATGCAATCAAGCCGAAAGCTCCATATGGTGCAAACTTCATGACGAAGGTGATGAGATACATAATTAGTTCATTAGATTGCTCCAGTAATTCGGTGACTCGCTCTACCCGCTTGCCGAGCATTGCGAGTCCGAAGCCGACCAAAGCTGCAAAGAAGATGATTTGCAGCATGTTCCCTTCTGCCATTGCAGAGACCGGATTTGTCGGGATGATACCCAGCAACGTATCCGTGACTGGCGGTGCTTCTGCCGCTTCATAATTCGCACCTGACGTATCAAATTTTCCTCCTGCACCCGGCTTCAGCATGAGTGCCAAGGCGAGGGCAATGACGATGGCGATGGCAGTTGTAGCCAAGAAATACACCAACGTCTTCCCACCAATCCTTCCTAACTTCTTAGGGTCACCTATGCCAACCGTTCCAAGCGCGATAGAAACAAAGACGACCGGGATGACGAGCATCTTCATAAGGTTCAGGAAGATGCTTCCTAACGGCTTGAACAGGTACTTATCCGTAACCCCAAATATTCCAGGGGCGAACAAGTTCAGAATTAGTCCGACAACAACACCGGCTATGAGGGCAATGATAATATTGCGTGCTAACTTCATGGCGATTCCTCTCCTCCTTCGGAAGCAATAAAGTGAAAACGCTCTCTTTTATGCTATCTCTCTATCTATCCCTTATTTTTTAAATTTTGAAACTTCAATTCTTTTAGTAATAAAAAAGGGCAGTCCCCATTGATTGGAGACAGCCCTGTTACACTTTATTATTGGTAAACTCGCGGCAATTCTTTCGGATCAAATCCGGCAGCTTCTTTCATATTCTTTGTATACTGCGGATAATGGACAGGTGAACCTTCGTCGATCATCTCGAGAGATGCGATGAAATCAGGATCCTGCCTCAGTTCCATTTCGTACGGATCAATGAATACGCGTTCCATTCAATCACTCTCCTTCAAATATTACCCAAGGCAAATGTGACAGGAAATGAAGACGATAACCGTGATAGAAAAACTACGGTATCTTCTTCCGCTACTACTATTATACCAAATTTTCTGTATTAAGCAAAGAAGCATAGATTGCGTTTCTTTTTGTTCAATAAGGATATAATAATACTAAGCATGTCGGAAGGAGACACTACGATGAAACGAATTGTGTTATTCGATGGAGAATGCAATTTTTGCAATTCGAGCGTGCAATTCATAATAAAACGTGATCCTGCTGCCCACTTCCTTTTTTCTTCATTGCAAAGCGAAACCGGAGAAAAGTATGTGAAGCAATTTCAAATTCCGGATAATGTCGACAGCATCGTATTAATTGAGAACGGAAAGGCGTACACGAAATCTTCAGCAGCCCTCCATATCGCAAAAAAGTTGGATGGCCTGTGGCACCTCTTATTTCTATTTATACTCGTCCCACGTAAAATCCGTGACGGCTTTTACGACTATTTTGCACGCAACCGCTATCGATGGTTCGGCAAAAATGAAGGTGCGTGCATGCTTCCTTCTCCGGAAGAAAGAAAACGATTTATTTAACAATATTCCGGCGCTTCCTCTTTTATGAGAAGCGCCTTATTTTATTTCTGAATAACTTCTAAGGAGCGGACATACATTTGGAGAGCAGCTAGGAGTTTGTCCCAAAAAGGCTTACTCACCGCGTTGAAAGTTTCTTAATTGTCAGGTAAAATGTAAAAAACAGTTCTAAAGGGAGGTATTATGGGAAAAAAGGTCATATGTAATCTATTTGCTCTGTTAGCGCTCGTACTGTATGTAGGAATGGCTCCCCTTCAAATTGTAAGCGCCGACACTACCGTCGAGCACAGTGTAACCGAAGTTGCCGGACCGACGTGGGTCGCCTCCGCGAGTTATCTCGCTTTAGGGGATTCGCTCGCAGCAGGGATGGACCACCTCGGTGAAATGGGTGAAGGCTATGCCGATTACCTGGCAGGCACGATGGAGGAAACAGGGCTATTGGATTCGTTCAATAAAACATTCGCTGTGCCTGGCTACACGACTAAGAATGTGCTGAAGGACATCGAAGCAAATGTGACGCGGAAAGATGCCGATGGCAATTCCATCCGGCTCCATGACGCGATTGCCAAAGCGGACTTAATCACGATCAGTGCAGGCGCAAACGATGTGCTTGCGCATGTAAAAATCAATCCGACGACGTTTGCTTTGACGTATGATGAGAAAGCGCTTCAAATGGAAATTAAGCAAGTGGGCTTAAATTTGATGCAGATCATAACAGCAATCCATAAGATCAATCCTGATGCGCAAGTTTATGTGATGGGCTATTACAATCCATATCCTCACCTGCCTAAGGAAATCCAACCTTTGCTTGCACAGCTGTTGGACGGGGTGAATAAAGCAATCGAGACGGCAGCGCAATTGCCGAATGTCGATTGGGTGGAGACGGCCGATGTAGTCGCAAAGGACTTCAAAGTTAATTTGCCGAATCCGCAAAATATCCACTTGAGCCCTGTAGGCTATCAACAAGTCGCTGAGCAGTTTTGGAATAAAGTCCAGTCTGATTATCCATGGATCCCGGCTGATGCTTTCATAGCGGAAGAAGTGACAACGGATTCTGTCACACTTGCTTGGAAGCCGGCAACGTCTGATAGGCAGATTGCGACGTATGATATTTATCTCGGCGATGAAAAAATCGGATCTGTTGAAGGCGATGTATTTTCATTCACGGTCGGAGAATTGGTAGAAAATCAATCGTATGCATTTTCCATCGTGGCGGTAGATGAAAACGGCACGAGCAGCAAGGATTCGCCTTCCGTGACAGTGACGACGAAGCCGGTCTCTCTGTTCAATGATATTCAAGGTCATTGGGCTGAGGACGCGATTGAACAAGCCGCCCTACTCGGGATTTTCAGTGGTTATGCGGATGGATCGTTCAAACCGGAAAATGGATTGACTCGGGCGCAAGCTGCATCAGTTTTCGTGCGGGCATTAAACTTGCCGGCGGCCGACATTTCGGTGCCATTCGATGATATCGGTGAATACGCTACAGCGACGCAATCCGATATTAAAACGGCATTTGCAAACGGACTCGTCAAAGGCGATAACGGACATTTCAAACCAACTAAGAATGTGACGCGGGCACAGTTGGCGCTCATGGTATGGCGTGTGGCTATGGGTGAACTTGGCGGCGATATGCCTGCTTCCAATACATTCACGCCTCCGACCGATATGGGTGATTATGACACGGAGACGATTCAAGCAATAGCAACGATGAGCGGACTTGGTGTCGTTTCGTTGGAGGATGGAGCTTTCCACCCGACTAAACCAGCAACACGCGCATTTGCTGCGAGTCTCCTGACGAAGTTGTTAAGCCTTACTAACCAATAATACGAAAAGAGACTGTCCGGAAAGTCGATTGATCGACTTTCTGGCAGTCTCTTTTGTGTGGGGTGACATTATTATGTTCACTTACCCGAATTAATGATCACTTGCCGGGTTTTATGATCACTCGCACCGATTTATGATCACTTACCAGGTTTTATGATCACTTGCAGCCATTTATGATCACTTGCCAGGTTTTATGATCACTTGCACCGATTTATGATCACTTGCCAGGTTTTATGATCACTCGCAGAAATAAAACAGAGCTGTCCAGAAAGTCAGTGAAAACCAACTTTCTAGACAGCTCCTTTATGCTTGTTGCTGAAGTTTTTCATTCTCCTCCGTCGTGAAAGCTCGGGACCGTGTTAGGAATCGCTTCCCTTCTACCCCTTCCAAGGAGAACATTCCTCCCCTGCCTTCCACGACGTCAATGATCAGCTGTGTATGCTTCCAATACTCGTATTGGTTTTTATGCATGTAGAAAGGCGTTCCGCCGATATGTCCGAGAAGGACGTCCTGATCTCCGATGATCAGGTCGCCTTCCGGGTAGCACATCGGGGAGGAGCCGTCACAGCAGCCTCCCGATTGGTGGAACATCAATGGGCCATGCTTTCCCTTCAATAATTCAATCAATTCCAAAGCGGCGTCCGTTGCTAGAACGCGTTCGGGCATCGGCATTCCTCCTTTCATTCGAAGATCAAAAGTCGCTCTATTAAAAGAATCCTAATTTGTCTTCGCTATAGCTGACGAGCATATTTTTCGTCTGTTGGTAGTGGGACAGCATTTGTAGGTGGTTTTCACGTCCGATTCCGGATGCTTTGTAGCCTCCGAAAGCGGCATGTGCCGGATATGCATGGTAGCAGTTCGTCCAGACGCGACCTGCTTCGATGCCACGTCCAAAGCGATACGCTGTATTCATATCGCGTGTCCAGACGCCCGCTCCTAGGCCGTATAATGTGTCGTTCGCAATTTCCAACGCTTCTTCCTTCGTCTTGAATGTCGTGACGGAAACGACCGGTCCGAAGATCTCCTCTTGGAAGATACGCATCTTGTTATTCCCTTTGAAGACAGTCGGTTTGACGTAATAGCCATCCGCCAGCTCTCCTCCGAGCTTGTTCTGCTCTCCACCAGCGAGGCACTCTGCCCCTTCCTGTTTCCCGATATCAAGGTACGATAGGATTTTTTCCAATTGCTCCGTCGAAGCTTGGGCACCCATCATGACTGTCGGATCGAGTGGGTTGCCGGTTTTGATCGCTTTGACGCGCTCGATTGCACGCTCGATGAATTTGTCGTAGATGGACTCCTGGATCAATGCACGTGAAGGGCATGTGCACACTTCCCCTTGGTTCAAGGCAAACATGACGAAGCCTTCAATCGCTTTATCCAGGAATTCATCGTCTTCCGCCATGACGTCCTCGAAGAAGATATTCGGTGATTTCCCGCCAAGCTCAAGCGTCATCGGAATCAAGTTCTGTGATGCATATTGCATGATGAGGCGGCCTGTCGTCGTCTCGCCTGTGAACGCGATTTTCCCGATCCGTGGGTTCGACGCAAGCGGCTTGCCCGCTTCGAGACCGAAACCGTTGACGATATTGACGACTCCTGCAGGCAATAGATCCTCGATCAATTCCATCAACACTAAGATGGATGCAGGCGTTTGCTCAGCCGGCTTCAGCACGACGCAGTTCCCTGCAGCGAGCGCAGGCGCAAGCTTCCATACCGCCATTAAGAGCGGGAAGTTCCAAGGGATGATCTGGCCGACTACCCCGATCGGCTCATGGAAATGGTACGCTACTGTATTGTTGTCGATTTGGCTGACGCCGCCTTCTTGCGAACGAATTGCTGAAGCGAAATATCTGAAATGGTCGATTGCGAGAGGTAAATCGGCATTCAGCGTTTCGCGAACCGCTTTACCGTTCTCCCATGTTTCGGCAACGGCAAGCATCTCAAGATTCGCTTCCATGCGATCAGCGATTTTCAACAAGATATTCGCCCGTTCCGTAACTGACGTTTTCCCCCAAGCATCCTTCGCGGCATGGGCTGCATCCAGCGCAAGCTCAATATCTTCAGCAGTCGAACGCGCCACTTGTGTAAACACTTTGCCCGTGACTGGCGTCGGGTTGTCGAAATACTGTCCATTCACCGGGGCTATCCATTTTCCGCCGATAAAATTATCATAGCGTTCCTTAAAATTCACCTTCGCCCCTTCTGTGTTCGGAAATGCATAAACGTGATTCTCAACAGCTTGTACCATGTTCCATTCCTCCCTATTCTTTAAAGATTGCTATAGTAAGTGCGAAAATTGCACACAAAGCCACCATATGCAGAAGCATGCAGCGCCATTCAACTTGAATGCGCTTACATTTAATGAATGAAGAGTCTGTGAATTCAATTCTATCTGACTATATAAACTATTGCAAGTTACATAGATTGACTTTTTACGTGAGAGCATTGTTTACCATTTGTTCATTCCGCCGTAATAATTTGTTCATACTTTCCTTTTACAATGAAAACAACGAGTACAAGAGAGGGGTTTTTATTTATGGAAAGTTCATTCGGCAAACGTTTCATCTCATCAGTCGGAGCCGGCATTCTCGGTTCTGCGCTTACGTTAGGCGTTGTGGCGAACACAGATATATTAGAGGCGAAAACAGTAAAGGAGGAAACGGCGGCTATGACGGAGAGTTCGTCCTCGACTCCGAATATCGTCCAAACTTCGGCGAACTCCCCCACTTCCCTTTCCGATATGGTGGAGCATGCATCGAAAGGGATTGTCGGTGTATCGAACTTTAAAAATAACGGCAACCGGTTCGCCGGCAGCACCGAGCTTTCAGAATTCGGAACAGGCTCCGGAGTCATCTATAAAATCGATGGGGATGATGCATATATCGTGACGAATAATCACGTTATTGAAGGTGCAGGCAAAATTGAAGTGACTTTACAAGGCGGTGAAAAGGAGACCGCGGAGCTGATCGGAAGCGATGCATTGACCGATTTGGCCGTCTTGAAGATTAGTAGCAAACAAGTCGACACCGCCCTGGAATTTGGCGATTCCGACAAATTGCGGGCTGGCGATCCGGTCGTCGCAATCGGAAATCCGCTCAGTCTTGATTTTTCCGGCACCGTCACGCAAGGCATCGTTAGCGCCCCATCACGTTCCATCGATGTAAAAACGACTGCAGGGAACTGGGAGATGAATGTTATCCAAACCGACGCGGCCATCAATCCTGGCAACAGCGGCGGCGCCCTTCTGACCCCTGATGGCAAAGTGATCGGCATCAACAGTTTAAAAATCGCAGATAACGGTGTGGAAGGCCTCGGGTTTGCCATCCCGAGCAATGACGTCGTCCCATTGCTTGAAGAAATCACGAAGAACGGAAAAATCGAGCGACCTTATATCGGTGTCAGCCTCGCAGACTTGGCCGACGTTCCGTATATGTATGTACAAAACCTCCCACAAGAAGTGAAAGGCGGAGTGATGGTCGCAAGTGTCGATCCGACATCTTCGGCGGGCAAGGCTGGATTGAAAGAGCAAGACGTCATCACTGCGATTAACGGAACCGACATTAACAACTCAATGGAGCTGCGAAAATTCCTCTATTCCGAGCTTAAAATCGGAGACAAAGCTAAGCTAACCGTTTACTCAGGCTCCCAAAAACGGACGATTGAATTGACATTGACGAGCAAATAAACAAAAGCGCAGGGCGCCTGCCTAGGGGCGACGGGCATAAGACAAAGATGCGGCGTGGCGCCCTTTGCCACATAGCAGCTTTGACTTATGACCCCGAGCCACTGGCGCCCGGAGTCTAGACGCCATACCAAGCTTTTATAGTTTCCTAAACGACTAAACACCTCTGCCAATTTTATGTTTGGCTGAGGTGTTTCATATTCATAGGTCTTTTTTACATAGTCTTGTATGAAATCATCTTGAAAGGCTCTTTCACGTTTGATAAAGTTAAAACAACTCATTCGTCTGACTATTCTGATGGGTGTAGGTGTATACTCAGAGATTTTCACTAAAAGAGGGGGATTTAGAATTGAAACCAGTCATCGGCATTACTTCCAACATAGATTCAAGTGCACATACGCTCCAACACACTTACATCCAAGCAGTCATCGCTACAGGAGGTATACCTCTTATCATACCGACAGGGGTGGAAAATGACGTACAGCAAATCACCACGCTGCTCGATGGATTACTGATCACAGGCGGAGGTGATATGAATCCTCAACTATTCGGTGAAGAGCCTCTGCCGCAGCTTGGAAACGTGACGCCAGAAAGAGACTCGATCGAATTGGAGCTCGCGCGGCATATGCTCGCTTTGGATAAACCAATCCTCGGCATTTGCAGAGGCCACCAAGTGCTGAATGTCGCTTTCGGCGGAACACTTTACCAGGACATCGCCTCGCAAAGCGCCAGTCCGGTATTGCAGCACGACCAAAAGGCGAAGAGGGATCACCAATCACACACGGTCCATATTGAAAAAGGCACTATCCTTGAGTCCATCGCGACATCCGATAAAATCTTAGTGAATTCTTTTCATCACCAAGCGTTAAAGGATGTCCCTTCTCCGCTCATCGTCTCTGGAAAAGCGAGTGACGGCATCATCGAAGCGGTTGAAAGTACGGATCACCAATTCGTTGTGGGCGTACAATGGCACCCTGAAGCGTTGATGCAAAATGCTGATCAAGTTTCCGTGCGCTTATTCGAGGCATATATGAAAGCTTGTGTTGAGAGGATGGCTGCCATTGAATATCATTGACCTGCATTGCGACGTACTGGCTAGAATGCATAAGGCAAAGGGGAAAATTTCATTTAAAGATTCTACTGATCTCGATGTTACTTACGAAAAACTGAAACAAGGCGGAGTTCTCATCCAAGCTTTCGCCATCTTCATTTCACCATCCATCAAGTCTGACCAAAAATTCCAGGCGGCTCTCGATCAAATCCATTATTTTTATACCGAAGTGATTGGCAAGACTCCGAACATGATAGCACTGAAATCGTGGGATGATTTTGACCGGCTTAAAAAGGGGCAGATCGGCGCTTTCCTTACGCTCGAGGGTGTCGATTGCATCGGAAATGATATACAGAAACTGTCGATTCTACGTGAACTTGGAGTCCTTTCGATAGGGTTGACGTGGAACAATGCGAACTTGGCTGCGGATGGAGTCGAGGAAGAGCGGGGTGCCGGCTTAACGGCGTTTGGTAAAGAAGTTATTCAATTCTGCAATGAAAATAACATTCTCTCGGATGTATCCCATCTTAGCGAAAAGGCGTTTTGGGACGTTTTGGACTTGACTCACTTTCCAATTGCGAGTCATTCCAATTCAAAAACAATTTGCGATCACCCTCGGAACTTGACAGATGAGCAGGCAACGCATTTATTCAAAAAGAATGGACTGATCCACGTCATCTACAACCCGCCTTTTGTTACCGAACAAGACTCTGCAACCATCTCGGACCTCATCACACATATTGACCACTTCTGCTCCCTTGGAGGCGTCGGTCAAATCGGATTAGGTTCGGACTTTGACGGCATCTCCGAAAAAGTTATCGGTCTTGAAGATGCCTCGATGCACCCCGCCTTGATCAATGAGCTGTTGATAAGGTATAGCGAGGATGAAGTGAAAGGATTTGCATACAAGAACTTCCTTGACCGCCGCCCAGGCAGGAAGGCCGTTCCACAATACTATTCAGGGGAAGGAGTATTCTTTCAGAGATAGTAGTTTTTCTGCGGTAACGGTTAAAGGAGTTGAATAATATGCTCGCCCGCTTAGATGATCGCTAAGCGGGTTTTTCTTCTTCATTCCGTTATAATTATAGAATAGAGAAACCTTTACTTAGGAGGACGACAAATGAATATCCTCGTAATTGAAGACAATGAAAGCGTCTCTTCCATGATCGAACTGTTTTTTGAAAAGGAAGGGATTCGCGGCGAATTTGTGAAGGACGGGCTCGAAGGCTATGAGCGGGCCATTTCCGGGAGTTGGGATTGTCTGATCATCGACTGGATGCTACCGGGGATGGACGGGGTGACGATTTGCAGGAAGCTTCGCCAAGCTGAAGTCGCAGTGCCGGTCATCATGCTGACAGCGAAGGATAGTGAATCCGACCAGGTGCTCGGACTTGAGATGGGTGCTGATGATTATGTGACGAAGCCGTTCAGCCCGCTTGCGCTCATGGCCCGCATCAAGGCAGTCACGCGCCGGTATGCTGTTGCGAAAGAAGATCGTGTTGACGTCGACACTTTGAAAACAAAACATTTCACTATTAATACCGCCACTCGCGAAGTGCTATTGGACGGCAAGCCCGTGCCGAATTTGACACCGAAGGAATTCGACCTGCTTCATTTTTTCATTCAGCATCCTAAGCAGGTATTTTCACGCGAGCAACTTTTGGATCGAGTGTGGGGCTATGACTTTTACGGTGACGACCGGACGGTGGATGTGCATATTAAACGGCTTCGTACAAAAGTGTCGATGGCAGATCAGCCGTTTTTCCATACAGTATGGGGCATCGGCTACCGATTTGACGAAACGACCGGTGACGCAGAATGAAAATCAAATATTTCCACCAGCAGCTGGCAAGCCATTTTAGTGTCATCATCATCGCTTTTCTAATCCTTAGCCTCCTGTTCTCCCATTTCGTCGAGCAATTCGTCTATGACAATAAAACCGAGGAGCTCGCCTCCTACGGACAATCGATTTTGACAGATATCGAGCAGGATCAAAGGAATTCCCGGTCGATCTTGAAATCTTATGGATATGTATTGGAAGGCCGGGATATCCAATACTCCTTATTCGACGAAAAGTCGGCCATCATTTATTCGACCGGAATTAGGACACCTTTAATCGAACTGAATGAGGAAGAGTGGCGGGCATTGCAAAGCGGAAAAACGATCACTGTGAAACAGGAATACAAACGGTTCGAACAAGCAGTCACTTTCGTCCTCCTCCCCTATTTCCACCGGAACCAGTTCGTCGGAGGGATTTTATTAACATCCCCCATTAAAGGATCCCGCGAAATCATTTCTCAGATGAACAGCTATTTGATCTACACGACGTTCATTGCACTCGCAATCGCATTGCTATTAAGCGGACTTCTATCGACATTCCATGGCAGACGCATCAAACGGTTGCGATCGGCAACCGCGAATGTGGCGCAAGGCGATTATTCGGTGCGGATACCGACAGCAGGTATCGATGAAGTAGGAGAGCTTGCAGGAGATTTTAACAAGATGGTCGAGAAACTCGAAGCATCGGCAGCGGAAATCCAAAGCCTTGAAAACCGCCGCCGGCAATTCATGGCGGACGTGTCGCATGAGCTACGAACGCCCCTCACGACAATCCGAGGCATCATCGAAGGATTACGCAATGACATGATTTCGGAATCCGAGAAGGAGCGTGGCCTTCAGCTCGCAAGCAGTGAAACGGTGCGCCTCATCCGTCTAGTGAATGAAAATCTCGACTACGAGAAAATCCGCTCCAACCAAGTAACGCTTCACAAACAGGAGATTCAACTAAAGGAACTGTTTGGCATCATTCAGGACCAATTGGAGGAAGCGGCGGAGGAACGCGGCGATAAAATAGTTGTGGAAGCAACGGAGGAATTTTCTGTCTTCGCGGATTACGATCGCCTCACCCAAGTGTTGATTAATATCGCAAAAAACAGCATCCAATTCACGCAAAACGGCACGATTTGGATGAGGGGCTACGCACAAGAGGAGAGCACGATCATTGAAATCGAGGATACAGGCATCGGAATGGACCCTGGTGAGATTGAAAAGATTTGGAGCCGGTTTTACAAGGCAATCGACTCACGGACGACGAATCCATATGGCGAGTTCGGATTAGGATTATCGATTGTGAAGCAACTGGTCACAATGCACGGCGGAACGATAACGGTTGAGAGTGAAAAAGGTGAAGGTACGAAATTTAGGATTGAGCTGCCGAATGATTGAGCTATCGCAACAGCACTGGACCTTGATTCCCCTGCATCACATATGCTAGGAATGCAAATCTTCCAATCTTGGTACGATACACATAATTAATCTAGTTGTACGAAAAAGAGGTGTCCTATTGAATTTTATCACTTGGATTATCGTTGCGTGTGAAATCGGATTTTGGGTTGTTATTGCAGCAGGACTTGTCACAAGATATATTTTCAATAAAAAACAACTCGGTTTATTTTTTCTAGCTTTAACGCCAGTCATTGATTTGCTATTGCTCATCGTTACAGCGAATGATCTCTACAACGGCGCCACCGCCACGCAGGTCCATGGAATTGCCGCCATCTATCTCGGTGTTTCCATCGCTTTCGGAAAAAGCATGATCCGTTGGGCGGACGAGAGGTTTCTGTATTATGTCAAAAAACAAGGCACGAAACCTGTCCGGAAATATGGGCTCGCTTATGCGAAACACTCGATGAAAGGCTCGTTGCAGCATGTGCTCGCATTCATCATCGGCGGCTCCTTCCTGTACCTGATGATTTACCTGATTGATGACCCTTCCAAAACAGAAGCATTAACCGGCATGTTGAAAGTTTGGGCGCTCGTCCTAGGAATCGATTTCGCAATCTCTGTCTCCTACTTCATGTGGCCAAGACCACCAAAAACTAGATAATCACAAAAAGCCGTTCCAATTCAATGGAGCGGCTTGCAATTATATCCTTCTTCTTTTAAACGTTTTGACGATACCATTCCGCAGCCGCTTCCACTTCCGTCCGTGTCAACGAATGTCCGTTCATTTCCCAATGGACTTCTGTCGACGCACCCGCTGCCGCCAATAGTTCCTGCAACTCCGTCGTCTCCTGCGCCGGACAGATCGGATCATTCTTCCCTGCTGCAATGAACACCGGAATTCCCGTTAAATTAGGAAGTTCGATTCCTCTCCTTGGCACCATAGGATGATGCAGAACGGCACCCTTCAACGAATCTGCATAATGGAACAACAGGCTTGCCGCTATATTTGCGCCGTTCGAATAACCGACAGCGACAATATTCGACCTGTCAAACCGATGCTCTTCTGCCGCCTCATCGAGGAACGTGTGCAATTCTTTCGTACGGAAGATAAGATCCTCCTCGTCGAAAACACCTTCAGCTAGTCTTCGGAAAAATCGCGGCATCCCATTTTCCAGTACATTCCCCCGCACACTTAGTACGGAAGCTTCAGGATCAATCAATCCTGCAAGCGGCAATAAATCCTGCTCCGTCCCGCCTGTTCCGTGCAATAAAAGAAGCGTCGGTTTAGACGGATCAGCTCCTTGCTTGAAAATATGTCTCATAGGTTCTCCCCCTTAATTTTTTACTGCGGCAATGTCAATTGCCCCCGGGCAACTTTGAATCATATCTTTCTCAAATCAATATATCTTGAATTCGAGACAATAATAACAGAATCCGATTCCGTTGTCAAAAAGGTTCACTCAAAGTTCGAGCAACGCCAATAATGGTAGGCGATCGCCTCTGACATGAAGGCGAGTCCCCTGCTCTCGACTTGCAGGATCGGCTGCCACGCCTCTCCTCTCCCTTTCATTAAATAGATTTCATGATGGGGAGCCGGGTCGAAATAGCCTGACATATCAAATGTGCCATGCCTTCTAAAAACAGCGTTCACTTCATAGTCGATTTTCGGCGCAGTCGTCAACGGATTGCCGACCGTATGCTCCAGCAGAAAACCACTTTCTCCTTTTTGATGGTCGGTCCTCTTCAGCGTAATACCGTCAGCGGACGCCTTCGCTTTTTCCCTAAAGCGCTTCAGATAATCGTATGCGACGGTCGGACCCACTTCTTTCGTGAAGGTCATCGGCTCACCGCTTTCGTCATAGGCAAGCTCAATATCGACACGCGTCCGGAAGCCTTCCCCGTTCGGATCGAACCCCCGTCCGTCCCCTTTGAAATAATGATTCGGAGACAACATGAACGGATTCCGAATCCATTCATCCTGAAGAAACGTGGTGTAGCGGAACTTCCACCTATCGACGTTTTCGATTTCCCGCTCCCGTTCATTGATTGGTTTCAGCATGTCGCTAGGCTTCCCGATCGATTTGATGGTTGTAAACGTTTCAACAGCCGATTCCGACGTGGACGTAGCTGGATTTAACATCCCAAACAAATTGGATACAGCCGATTTCACCGACGTCAACAGCTCCTCTGATTTTTTCAGCGGGCGTCTGGAACGGATCATATAGACGTATGACTGATCGACGTCAATGTCACGGTCAATGAATCTGTTCGTGTCAACCTTCGCCATGATTTCCCCGTTCCGGTAAACTTCATATTCTGTGATGTCCTTAATCCCCTCCCAAGAAAGCGCGATTTGCGTCCTTGCGACAATCGTCGTCATGACAAGCGATTGTAACGGGTTTTCGACATTTTTCTCTTCGGCAAAGGCCGATGTCTGCATGGCAATCACATCGACGACCTGATTGTTTTCCACACGCTCAATTATATAGTGATAGAGTTTTCCATGCTTGAAGTCACCGTCCTGGAATTCCGGAACAGATCCTTCATACAAATGCTTGCCGTCCTTGTACACATTATAAAATCCACCGACATCATTCCATGTGAATGAAATTAGGTCATGTTCATGCTTCACTGTTTTAATTTCAAATAACATACGGACCACCTCCTGCTTACATTTTGCTGCATTGACAGACCACCTAAACATTGCACGGCTTTTTATTGTCAATGCCCTCGTTGTGGGATGGTGAAACAATGTGGCTGTGATTTTTAATGCCAAAAAAACCCCTTCGTTTCATAACGAAAGGATCAATCCTCACTATTCAATAACTCTACCTTCACTGCAATGCCTCTTCTTTCCATATTCGCTCCGCTTGCGCACCGTCCTCTGTCACACGGACACGATAGACATCGGGATTCGTCAACGACTGCCATTCCTGGAAACCGATCCGCTCATCGTAACATCTCAATAGCAGCGTCATCAGATTCCCATGTGTCACAAGCACCGTCCGGGAACCATCCGGCAGCTCATCCACTACTTTACAAACACGCTCCATCGCTTCGTATGAAGATTCGCCGCCTTCGTATTTCAAATGGATATCGAGAAAGGAGTCCTCCAGTTTCAGAAGCCAATCTTCAAATGAATACGAGCTTAATGTCCGTTCCGCGAGCCGGCTGTCCTCTTCAAAATACATCCCTTTCTTTTCGGCAATCGGTTCCGCTGTCCTACGTGCACGGACGAAAGGACTCGTAATGATCCGGTCCACTTTCAGCTGCGTAAAAAATTCCGCCAGCTTCCCAGCCTGTACAATTCCTTCCGCAGTCAAATCAGCGTGTGGCGACTGCCCTTCTGCCGCACAGTGACGGACAATGTAAATGATCTTATCCAATTCGAACACCTCCATTCCTGTTTTTCCCTTGCTTGATTCAAAGGAAACATTGCTAGATTTATCTCAATAATAACACTTCTCCCATAAGCATAAAAAGCTCATTACAAGGGATCATAAAGCAATGGAGGTAGATGAAATGAATGATGCAAAGAAATTCACTGAAGCAGGAACCGATATTGAAGAAGTGAAACAGCAAAATGCAAACTCGGGCCTTACTTATAATGAAGTGAAGGAAATTCTTGCTCGTACTGGCGGCAAGGGGACCGCGCAGTTTAGCGACACGGACCCGGAACAAATAAAAAAAGCGAACGAGCCGACGATCGAATGAAAAATCCGGTTCCCCTAATGGGAACCGGATTTTTATTTCATATAACGATCGAGGAAGTGATCGACCTTCACTTTATACGTTTCTCCTGCAAGTGCAAAGGCCTCCCCATGGTTCGCGTTCGGGACGAGGAATATGTCCGTGTCGCTCTGAGTGCTTCGTTCCAATTCCCCAGCCATCTCCGTCGGAACGAATGTATCATTCATTCCGTGGATATAAAAGATCGGCACTTGCGCCTTCTTCACTTGTTTCAAAGCGCTTGCCTCCCTGAATGAATAACCGGCGCGGACTTTCGTCAATGCACTTGTGCTATCCAATAAAGGGAATGCCGGAAGATGGAACATCCGGTTCATTTGGTAGGTGAATAATTGGTAGACGGATTGGTATGGACTGTCTGCAATAATGGCATACACTTGGCGGGGAAGCTCTTCCTCGCCGCTTGCCATCAACACAGTCGCCGCTCCCATCGATAAACCATGGTACGCTACTTCTGTCGTCGGCCCAAGCTTCTGCACTAATAGATTCGTCCAATCGATCAAATCGAGCCGATCCGGCCAGCCGAATCCGTAATAATCACCTTCGCTTTTGCCATGCCCTCGCGCATCTGGCATGAAGATGTTGTAGTCTAATTCATTATGATAATACTGTCCGAAGAGCCCCATTTGCTTCGCGTTGCCTAAATAACCATGCGTCAAAATGACAAGCTTGTTCGTCGGTTTGGACGCAGGTAAATAGTAGCCCGATAGCTTCAGTCCATCCCGCGAGGTCAAGTGGAGCGTTTCGAACTTTTGAGCAGCGACCCACTGTTTCCAGCCACCGTTCAAGTAAAGCTCCAGCGTCTGATCGGACACTTCCAAATCGGCATTGCCCTGCAAGTACTCTTTCGGTCCGCGCTTGACAGCTAGCTCATAGAAAAAGAAGCTGCCCGCAATCTGTATGACAAGGAAGACGGTTGACAACAAAACCAATAATTTCTTCCAATGCATTTTAATCATTCTCATTCCCTTTATAGTCTCTTGGCATCAGGTGCCTACCATTATTATACAAGATAAACAGAGAATAATGAATAGAATATTTACGTTTTCATAAAATTGGCATGCATATGTGAGTAATCACCGTTTCACTACAATTCATAATGATTTTCAGCCGAAAAATTGAAGTGAATTAAATGAAACATAGAAGGGCCCATCAAATACCGTTCGTGCACGGTCAGTGATGAGCCCTTCAAATTGCTAATGAAAAAGCCGCGACTGATTGCAGGGGGAATGCAATCAATCGCGGCTCTCTCATTATTGGTCTTTTTCACGTTTTTTATTCTCATCTTCTTTTGCAGCTTTGTCCGCACTCTTAAATTCTTTTTGGTATAGCACTTCCTGGGTCGAGCTTAAACCGTAATTTCTTTCGGTCAGTCTTTCATGGGGTTCCTTTTTCTGTTTCATAGAAAAGCGCTCCTTTCCGTCAATCTACATTCAGTTTTCCCGGGCATCTGAATTTTATCCGGCTCAAATATTTCACCATTTATATGCTATCCATAAGATTCCCTGTTTCGTTACAGCTCGAGCAGGATATAAAAATATAGAAACGAAAATATAGCAATTCCCAGCACAGCTGTCATGGTTGTCCGTGGTGGAATCGAGTATAGTAATAGCAGGTGATGATATGAAAACAAAAATATATATCGACAATGAAGAATTTATTGCAGGCACGACATTGAAAGACGGAACTGCGCCTGAACATAATAATATGGCGTTCCATGCCTGTGTGAACCCCGAGACAGTACTGGAAAACCGAAAACGATTGGCGTCCTTCTTGCAATGCAATCCCAAGGATTTCGTCTGCGCCAGTCAAACCCATAGCGCAAATCTTCATAAAGTGACACTTGCGGATAAAGGGCGTGGCGCTCAAGTGGGAGCCACTGCCATCCCTGACACCGACGCACTGTATACGACTGAACCAAATCTTATACTATCCAGCTTCACCGCAGATTGTGTTCCGGTCATTTTCTGGAATGAAGTGAAAGGCCTCGTCGGAGTAATTCATTCAGGCTGGCAAGGTACAGTCAAGGAAATCACACTGAAGGTATTTGAGCATTTAAAAAAAGTTGAAGGGTGTAAGCCTGAAGATTTCCATGTGCGGATCGGCATGGCAATAAGTCAGGAGAAATTCGAAGTGGACGAGGATGTGTACGTGAAATTCAAAGCGCTCGGTTATGCGGATAAATTCATGTACTTCAATGAAACATCGGAAAAATACCATATTGACAACCAGAAAACTGTTAAGAAGCAATTGGAACTTGCGGGTGTCCCAGAAGGCAGGATTACAATTGATCGGACATGCACCTATGTAAGTCCGGATGGTTTCTCGTACCGTCAAGATAAGAAAGCGGGAAGACATCTGAGCTTTATTATGAAAAAAGGAAACTAATACGCTAATAAAAAGGAGTACCCGTCCTGCATGTGACAAAGCAGGATGAGTACTTCTTTTGTTTAGATGCAACTCACTCATTGAATCGTAAATTGCTTTACTATCTAGCTCTCGAATTTAGAAAAATCGGTTACGACAAGTGGCCCGATTTCTACAATTAGGTCGAAAGTTTCTTCGGTTACGCGAGGTGACTCGTCTTCTACTTGTACGTCGTTGATTGCGCGATGTTACCCGATTTCTGCTTGTGCAGCGACGATTGCGTGAAGTTCTTCTCATTTTATTTCCGCCACATCCGCATGACATAACGCGCGTTCGACTAGTACGTTTGCGATTACGTGAAGTGTTTCGTACTCTACTTGTGCGTTTGCGATTACGTGAAATTACCCGTACTCTGCTTGTGCGTTTGCGATTACGTGATGTTACCCGTACTCTGCTTGTGCGTTTGCGATTACGTGAAGTTACCCGTACTCTGCTTGTGCGTTTGCGATTACGTGAAGTTACCCGGACCCTATTGTTGCGTTTGTGGTTCCAGAATGCTGCCCAAAGATCTCCTGACCGTCGGCGGTTACGGGATGTTACCCGAACATTGTTTGTCTGTCGGCGATTGCGGGAAGTTATCCGTACCCGGCTAGTGCGCCGGCGTTTGCGGGAAGTATTTAGAACCCTGCTTGTGCGACGGCTCGTTCTACGTTTTCTCCGCGATGTTCTTCTGTTGCTTCGAGGATCCTGAAACATAAAGTCATCAAGCCCTAAATGACTGACCTTCTCCCTCGCTCTCCGTATTTCATCTTCAAAAAAGAGTGACATGTCCAAACCTCCCCTCTCATTATTCTGAGAAGGAATTCGTTAAAGTTTTTCGCTCTCACTAAAATTCCCCTCATAGTAAATTACGTCGCAAAACTGACAGGGATAGAGAGAAATGCACAAACTAAAACAAATTTTGTCATGCAACATCTTTCATTATTATTCATAGAAATAGAATAATGAGTGAAGGAGTGGGGTTTCATGGCAACTATCGAGAAATTACCTGAATACCGACTATTTATTCACCCTTTTGATGTTAATGAACTACGAAAAGATATTTGGATTGATGATCCTGTTTCTGCAAAGCTAACGATTAACGGAAAAAAATACGAAGTAGATATCGCATATCGTGGGTCCCACATTCGCGACTTCCCTAAAAAGTCCTACCAGATTTCCTTTTATAAACCTTCTACTTATAGAAATGCTAACGTATTACATTTAAATGCTGAATACAAGGATCCATCTTTCATTAGAAATAAACTTTCTTTTGATTTTTTTAATGCAATTGGTTGTCTAGCACCTAAAGCTCGGTTTGTCTTTTTGAAAGTAAATGGAAGAAACGAAGGAGTTTACTTGGAATTGGAATCAGTGGATGAACGATTCCTTGCAAATCGAAAATTGCCAGCCGGTTCTATTTTTTATGCAGTCGATGGGGATGCTAATTTTTCGTTAATGAGCGACTTAGATAAGGAAGTGAAAAAGTCCCTTGCTTTTGGATATGAGCAAAAATGCGGGACGCAAGAAGACACAGATCATTTACATAAAATGATCATAGACATTAATACAATTTCTAGGGATGACTTTGAAAAGGAAATCGCAAATTATATCAATGTGGATAAATATTTACGTTGGCTCGCCGGTGTAGTGTTCACTCAAAATTTCGATGGATTTGTCCATAACTATGCATTGTATCGGAACAAGGAGAATGGGTTATATGAAATCATTCCTTGGGACTACGACGCAACGTGGGGAAGAGATGTAAATGGCAAGGAAATGGAAAGTGATTATTTACGAGTTACTGGATTCAATACACTGACTGCAAGGATTCTTGATGTGAAAACATTTCGTAACCAATATAAAAATTTGTTAAAGGATATTGTAAACAATCAATTCACAGTGGATTATTTAAAGCCCAAAATAGAAAGAATGCATGCATCGCTTCGGCCTTATGTATTATTGGACCCGTATAAAAAAGACAGTATTGATCGTTTTGATAAAGAACCTGACTACATTCTAAACTATATCGAAGGACGCACGGCATTTATTAAAAGAGAAGTAGAGCTGCTTGATTAATTTGAAAAATCCACGCAGACCTTTTTTGAGGATTTGCGTGGATTTCAATATTATAGTGGACAAAGATCCACATATTCCAATTGCTTCAGCTCATCGATCATGTCCAGCCAATGTTGAGGTTTATTCGACAACACCGAATAGTAATCCGTTAAGAAATCGACGATGAGACTGGATGGGATTTCAGTCACTTGTTCATCCGTAGGCATGAAACAGAAATCCAATCCTTCCACTGCCTCTCCGTCGTTTTTCCACGAAGGATGGATGTATGGGAAATTGAGGCGCTTGTAGCCAAGATGGGAGAGCACTTCCCTCCGGACATACGGGTTCATGGCCATTACTCCGCCAAAATCGAAATCTTCCCGGTCATATGGATCATAAATTTCCGCGAACATGCCGAACAATGTTTTGCCATTTTCTTGCGCAAGCCGCTGTAAATCTTCTTCGCGCTTTTTCGCCAAGAAACGACCGATGCCGAGGCCCGACTGCCCGATAATCGTGAAATCCGTCATCGCGATATTCCAGTCCGGATAATAGCGGTACTCTGTCGCTCCGATGACTTCCCCTTCTTGCACTGCAACAAAGACGCGGATGCTCGGGTCTTCAAGTGGTTCTTTCCACAAATCGAAATCCAAAACCTCTTCCGGCGGGAAGATCTCCCCCAGTAATGTGTGCATCTTCGCGAATAGCGGATCTTCAATATCGTTTACGCGAATAAATTCCATTCTCTATTTCCCCCTTTGGAATGGATTCTTCCATTCCATCAATAACGCATAGTTATGCGACTCTTCATCTTCCAAATAGTTTTCAATCAACGTAACGGGCATGCGTCCGCAGCGGAGCAAAAATGTAACGACAGGATCCTTTAGCGTCCCTTGGACAACCTCATCGACATATTGCTGCGGGGATTTTTCACCAGAGACCTTCCCGTACCCGGGCATCCGGCCTCCGCCAAGGACCCGCTCAACATCAAGCTTAACGGCTAGTTGGTAGATTGCCTGCATCATCCACTTGCCCAGCCCCGCCTTCCGGAACTCAGGGCTGATGCAAATGTCGACAATATAAAGCGTGTTGCCGTCGGGATCATGGTTTCGAATAAACCCGCCATCCGTCACGTCTTCCCAAGTATGCATCGGCTCATCAGGATTGAAATTCACGAGCAAGCCCGTAAGCGATCCTATTATTCTTCCATCGTGCTCGACACAGACGGCTCCCTCAGGGAACAAGCTGACGTGATTCTCCAACTGTTCCCGGCTCCACCAAAGTTCTTCCGGGAATGGCGGCGGAAAGCAATCCGCCTGCAATGCGATCATGGCATCGAAGTCCGACCGTGTATAATTGCGGACGACAACAGGAATGAAACTCCCCTCATGGGAGACCATCACTTCACTGCGATATGCCACTGCTCTCGCTCCCGATTGGATTTGCTCCCCAATCTGTATACAGATCGGTTCTGCGATCTCGCCAAGTTGTCACCGAACCTTTCTCACGCACTTCGTACAACAAGCTCAAATCGAGATCAGCGGTAACAAGCATGTCGTCGTTCAGTTCGCCTTCCGCCGCCAAACCTTTCGGTGGGAACGGAATGTCGTTTGGCGTGATAATTGCGGCTTGCCCAAAGTTCGCGCGCATGAAATCGACCGTCTGCAAGGAGCCGACCGTCCCTGTCAACACGACATATACTTGGTTTTCAATGGCACGCGCGTGGCTCGTGTATCTGACGCGATGAAACCCATGACGATCGTCGGTGCAAGACGGACAGAAAATAACATCCGCCCCCGCCGCCTTCACCATCCGGACGATTTCGGGGAATTCGATATCGTAGCACGTAAGGATGGCAATCCTGCCCTTTTCCGTGTCGAAAACCTTGAGCTCGTCGCCCGCTGCCATATTCCATCCTTCGATTTCGAATGGGGTTATGTGCAATTTCGCTTGCTCTTCCACTGTGCCATCCGGGAAGAAAAGATGAGCGACATTATAAAGGCGCCCCTCACGCTGGATGACATGAGTGCCGCCGATAATATGCATGTTCGTTTCCTTTGCTATCGTTGTAAATAGTTCGATGTATTGATCGGTAAAGCCCGGTAGTGCCTCAATTGATAGTGCTTTTCCGTTTTCGTCACCAATGGAAAGCAACTGCGTCGTGAAGAATTCGGGAAATAAGACAAACTCTGCCCCGTATTCCTGGGCATTGCGAATATAGTGCTCACATTGCGCCGCAAACTCCTCAAAGGAGCTGATTGTATGCAGATGATATTGCACAGCAGAAACGCGAAGTTTCATTGACCTAACCCCCTAATATTTGTATTTAGCAACATCATAATACACGGGGAGGGTAAAGTCATGCTTTATTTTCCTAATTGGGGCAAAGTTTGCACCATAACTGAAAACGAAAAGGATGCCCAACGAAATCGTCAGGCATCCATCGTAAAATCTATTGCTTTTGCTGTCTTTTCAATTCATTACGGGCTTCCTCTTTAATTGACTCAATTTGTGCCTCCGCTTTTTTAGCTGCATCGTTCGCTATTGCGGCCGAGTCTTTCGGTAGTCCGTTTGGCTTTTCATTTTTATCGCCAGCGTAGCTTTTCATGATGTCGTTCCTCCTTACGTTTATACAACTAGTATTCCCAAAAAGGAGCCCATCCAAAACCTGCAGATCATCTCATCAGCGCATAATAAAGGACATACAGCCAGCTAAGGACTCCATGGAAGATTGCCCAAAGGATCGATTTGTGCACGCTCCAAGATATGACGACAGCCAAACAAGTGCCAAGACCTATTCCGCGCTCCAACATCTTTTTCTCCAACTCATCCCTCCATAGTTCAGTATAGGTACGTACGTTTACTTTAATGATGAATATTTCTCTATTCGCCGTACACGAAGCTTATTTTTATTACGCGAGGGTAAACTTGTTCTAAAAAGGATGAATGGTTCCATGATGTACGACTGTGTCATAATCGGCGGCGGACCGGCTGGTTTGAATGCCGCCCTTGTGCTTGGACGAGCGAGAAGAAAGGTGCTGGTATTCGATGATAATCAAGCCCGAAATCGGGTGACACGCGAGGCTCATGGATTCATTACACGAGACGGCATCCTGCCAGACGAGTTCCGGCGGCTTGCTCATCGGGATATCGCCAACTATCCTTCCTTGGAAATAAAAAGCGAAAAGGTTGCCTCTATTAAGGGGCTGGACAACAACCATTTTGAACTGGAAACAGCGGAAGGCAACAGCTTTCAAACAATAAAAATCATCTTGGCGACGGGCTTGAAGGACGAGCAGCCGAATATCCCGAACATCGAAAGGTTCTACGGGACGAGCCTGTTCAGCTGCCCATACTGTGATGGGTGGGAGCTTCGTGACAAGCCGCTCGCAGTTATCGCGGATAAGAACGTGTACAAACTCGCGAAAGAAGTTTTTATATGGAGCAAGGATTTGGCGATTTTTACGAACGGCGAGGGACGGCTCGAGGCGGAAGAATGTGATAAGTTGCTCGCGAAAGGCATCCAAGTCTACGAAGACAATATCGCTTCGCTTGTAGGTGAAAATGGCGAGCTGAAAGGGATCTGCCTTGAAGACGGGACCCTTATTGAGCGTGCAGGCGGGTTCGTCACTCCGCTTTGGAGCCATTGCAATCAGTTCGCGGAAGAGCTCGGCTGTGAGCTGAATGAATACGGCGGCATCCAGACAGACGAGTACGGCAGGACGAATGTGTGGAACGTCTATGCTGCAGGGGATGTCGCGCATATCGTTCCTGCACAACTTGTCATTGCTGCGGGATCCGGGAGCGCCGCTGCTATCGGTGTGAATGGAGATCTGACGAATGAATACTTTGGCGACTGATATGAATATGTAAAAGCGCCTGTGCAGGATTCGACTGCACAGGCGTTTTGCCGTTATTGATTAACGACGATGATGAACGCGTCGAATCCTGCGGCCTTCAAATCGGCTACTTGCTTGTCCGCATTCGACTTGTCCGCAAATGATCCTGTAATGACCCGGTAATACGCGACGCCGTTCAGGACGACGATGTCAATGAAGCTATCGAATCCTTTCGCCTTCAGCGCGGCGACTTGCTGGTCTGCATTGGTCCTCGTTGTAAAGGAGCCGGTGACAACGCGATACAATACACCCGTTGGCGGGGGTGAGCTTACTTTTTGCAGGCCAAGCGCATTGGCAAGTCCGTTCACATGACCTCTAGCTGCTTTGTCGAGCCAGACGGCCGTTTTCATTTTCGCAGCATCGGTCGCATTGTCAATGAACCCATTCTCCGTGAGCATCGCAGGCATCCTGCTTTCACGGAGCACATGGAAGTTCGCTTTCTTCTTCCCGCGGTTAGGCATATCGATCAATTTCACAATTTCCGCGTGAATCGTATTCCGTAGTTGGGCGGTCGTAGAAGAATCCGACAGTGCGTCATGAATATAATCCTCATACCCCGTTCCCCCGCCTGCATTAATGTGGATGCTTAAATAGTAATTGGCACCCCAAGCATTCGCGTCATTCGTCCGCTCTAGTAAACTGACTGTCTGATCGCCCGTACGGCTCATCCGCACCGTCGCATTGGAGTATTCATTCTCAATCATATTCTTGACGCGCGTCGCAATTGCGAGCGTCACATCTTTCTCCTTCAAACCATTTGCAGAAGCTCCCGGATCCGTTCCACCATGCCCTGGATCGATATAGATTTTAACCATTTTTCATCTTCCTCTCGTTTTTTAGTTTTTTATTCCGTGACTGTCCGATATTCCGCCGTTTTTGTATGTCTACATGGTGATCACCTCCTTTCCGTCCAATAAAAAAAGCGATGCCTATTCCTTCGGCAACCGCTCTTTCACTTCTCGTATTTCTTCTACAATGTCATCGTATTTGTCCGTAATCGCTTCCAATAAAAACTGATAACGCTTCTCCCGTGACTCACTGCTTTTCACTTGATACCAAAACAGCCAAACGAACAGGACGGCAAACGGACCCTGTGTCAAAAAATAACCTAGCAGCTCTTTCGTAGCCATGCCAATCCTCCTTTTATTTCAGGAAAACAAAAAGAACGCCCCAGTGGACGCTCTTTTAAAATCCTGTTATTTGTGTTGCTCTTGGCCAATTTCTTTGGCCTGCACCCATTGTAACCTGAAAGATTTTCACTCGTCATTTCTACGACATATGCGGCACGTGCGACATTTGCGACATCTTGTCGATGACGGCATCTTTTATCCTGCCGATGTGGCGGTCCGACAATTGCATATGACGGCCGATCCACCGCAAGCTCTTCCCCTCAAGCAGCCAGTGCAGCACTTCGATTTCCCGATCCTCCGTAATGAGCGGGATACGTTCCTGGACAAGTTGGATTTTCCGTTCATACTCGTACACTTTCTTCAGCCGTCTTTCCCTTCTGTTGAATTCCCGGTAGATCGGGTCGTTCGGGCGGCCGCTCGCTTTCGGCATCGCCGCTTCCAGTCCGTATCGCGACGTCATCCCCTCCCCGACTTCATTCATTCCCTCCCGAATGACTTTGACACTGTTGATCATCCAATGGTAATCCTTCAATAATTGCTCCATTTCCTCCTTCATCATACGTATCACCCCTCATGCTTTTTAGTTTCATTAGAGAAACGTGTTTCAATAATGAAACTTTGTAGCAACACTTTATCATGGGAATGTTTCATTTACAACTACTTAGTTGTCGCGATAGAAACTTTAGGATATAATAACCATAACGAACAGGGGGTTTCATGATGTATTCTATAGGCCGCGAAATTAAAAAGATCCGAAGCGAACACAAATTATCCCAAGAGGAATTTGCGGACCGGATCAATCAAAAGCTAGGTCTCTCGATAACAAAAGGGATGGTGTCGAAGTGGGAGTCCGATTCCATCGAACCAAAAACTAGGACAATCAAGGCGATTGCCGAAACCTTCCATGTTTCATTGGATCAGATGCTCGGGTTGAATGTGCCCGAAAAGCAAGCCACGGTTGAAACGATTGCTGCCCATATCGATGATGATCTGACAGAGGAAGAACTGGCGGAAATAAAAAAATACATCCAATTCATCAAGTCGCAACGAAAGTGAGGTGGTTCCATGACCTATGAATCCCTGATTGCCCAATACCCCCACTTGGTCATCAAGGAAGTCAAAACTCTCCCATCCGGTCTTGGTGGACTTTATATGGACGATGTCGTTCTCATTGATAAGAATCGGAGCCATTATGAAAAACATTGCATTTTGGCGGAAGAAATCGGGCATTATGAAACGACCTATGGCGATATTACGGATCTTCAGAAGCTGACGAATTTGAAGTTGGAGCTGGCTGCGAGGAGATGGGGATATGAAAAAATCGTATCGTTGGATAAATTGATCGAATGCTATGAATCAGGTTTTAAGACGATTGAGGAAGTGTGCACACACCTTGAGGTGACGGAGGATTATTTGATGGCTTCCATTGCGCATTACCACTCCCGTTTTGGCGTTTCGACAATCCATAAGGGGTATGAGATTTTCTTCGATCCTCTTTATTTGCGGAAGCATTAATTTTTTTTGGATTTAACACGAACATACGTTTCAAAACGACAGGCACTTACATCCAAAGTGCCTGCCGAACTCATTATTTTTTCAGTTCTACTTTTACATTACCGGTAATGTAGTTAGGATAGAACGCTAGTTCCAAGTGAAGCGGGTTCGTATAATTTGATGTTTCAATTGTCATATCCCAATGCCTCGTTCCCTCTTCATCCATATACATAGCTGTCGATGGAATATAAATCTTCTTGCCATTCGCATCTTTGCCGGTTGAAATAATATCGTAAGAATGTGTTGGATCGTCTCCAGCATTCGGCATGATAAGGTGCAATCCCGACCTCGAAGATTCATTAATTTTCAGCTTGCCATCTTTCGGACCATTGAGGATTTCCCCTTTATCCGTATCGACAACCAACGTCGCTTCATTTTTATCTAAAGCTTGCATCTTATTAATACGTAAGTAAAGTTCTTTCGGCTCCTCAAAATAATTACTTTGGAGAAAATAGGTGTCATCGCCCCTACTGACCACACCATTCTTAATGGAGCCCCACACCTCGCCTTTTTCATCTTCCAGCCGCATATCTTCGAATTTGAGGATCTTCTTCGTATTGGATTCGTCGAAGGCGACTTTCACGGCAATGCGTAACGGGTAAATAGTAATTTCTCGAATTGTGAGTTTCTGGCCTTCAATCTCAACTTCTTGATTTAAAACAATTGTTTTACCTTGTTTCACGTTTTCCTTCAGCTCAAATGGCAATGAGAACGAAATAGTTTCCCCTTGGAATAAAACATCCATCTCCACGGTAAAAGATAAGTCTTTAAATAAAGTTGGTTCCTGAAAATAGTACTTAATTTGACTGGCCCATTCTCTGGATTTTTCAAATGGACTGGAGCCACCATATGACATTCCGCTTGGTGGAATGTCCTGCTCATTTTTCAAGTCGACTGATTGAATGCTTAGCCCATTCACTGCTTCCTGCGACTGCATTGTGTAATAAACATTCATCCCTGTCTCATCCAAAATGACACCATCAATAGTCAACGTCAACCCATTTTTCTTTTGAACCACATCGACTTTTTGGTAGTAGTCATTTTTAAAAATACCTTCCAGTCCTTTATCAAACTGTATCAAATCTACGAACTTCTCCATGCCCGGTATTGACGCGACCGCATTGGCAAATGCCGGAGACACACGGATTGAGGTGACAAATGTGAAGAATAGAAGCGCGGCTACAACTAGTGACCAAATCCTGTTACGCTTTTTCCGCGACTTCACCTTATCACGTCTCGCTCGGTCAAATCCTAGGCGAATTGCATCATCTGCCTCGTCTAAAGGAAGATGGATCTTATCCAACTGCTCTTTCATTTCATTCAATTTCACTTCTTCTTTTTCAAACATGATCCATTCCTCCTCTATCCCCGAAGTGGCTGCGCAATGATCGCAATATGTTATGCAGCCTGGATTTGACCGTGCCTTCCGGTATACTTGATAGTTCTGCGATTTCTTTTATTTTTACACCCTGAACGTATTTTAGATAAATTAACTGTTGCTCGTCTGGTTTCAATGTGGCAAGTGCTTCAGCCAATTCCAATCGATATTCATCTTTCTTCCCGATTGTTTCGTCCACTTCTCCAGTCATGACATACCGTTTTCCCCTTTTTAATTGATCCTGGCAATAGTTCATCATAATACGGATCATCCACGTCTTCACATACGCAGGTTCTCTAACCGTATGAATCTTTTTATACGCCCGATAGGTTATTTCTTGAAGTGCTTCCAGTGCATCCGCCTCATTTTTCAAGAATGCAATTGCTGTTCGAAGGAGCGCTTCTTTATGAAGCTGCATGAGCGCTAGAAAGGCCTCATCGTCACCGCGTATCGCTTTTTCACTTATCTCTTTCTCGTCCATTCCCTACACCTCATTCGCCCTTCTTACACATTAGACTGTGAGAACTTGAAAAAGTTCAAAAATTAATTAAAAATTTTATTGCTCGTCCTATATACGAGAGAAAATTGTTTTGGTTACGCCCAAAAAGACCAAATCCATTTAAGGTTTGGTCTTTCTTCGAAGTTTATGAGCGCTTGCCGCAGTTTATGATCACTTATACAAATTTATGAACGCATACAGACATCACGTACCACAAAATGTTCTGTACGGCGTTGCCGACACGGACGGTGCAACATATTTCTCTTGTTCAGCCGTGTAAGCATATGGGTCTTCAAGCGCGTTAAGCAGTTCTGCCATTACGCTGAAATCCCCTTCGGTAGCCGCGTCCAAAGCTTCTTCCACGCGATGGTTGCGCGGGATGATATTAGGATTGTTTTCACGCATTAGTTGTTTCGCGGCAACTTCTGATTCCTGTTGACTACCCAGCCTCGTCTTCCAGCGCTCATGCCACTCGGTAAATTCCTGCGTCTTGCACATCGGCAGCACAGTCAGATCGCCAATCGTCAATGTTCGGAACGTATTCGTGTAATCCGCTTGATTGTCTTTCATTATCTTTAGCAGATCCTTCACGAGCGCTTCGTCCTGCTGTTCTTCATTGAACAGGCCGAGTTTGTTTCTCATTCCTGTGAGCCAATGACCGTAATATATCCTTGCATATCCTGAAAGCGTTTGTTGCGCGATGTGGACAGCTTTTTCCTGGTCTTCATGGAAGAGCGGCAAAAGCGTTTCGGCAAATCGAGAAAGATTCCATTCCGCAATTCCGGGTTGATTGCCAAACGCATAGCGGCCTTGCCGGTCGATGGAGCTGAAGACAGTCGCCGGGTCATACGTGTCCATGAAGGCGCACGGTCCATAGTCGATCGTTTCGCCGCTGATTGCCATATTGTCCGTATTCATGACGCCGTGAATGAACCCGACTAACTGCCATTTGGCAATTAACGAAGCTTGCCTTTCCATTACTTTTTGAAGCAATGACACGTATGGATTCGGGTCATTTGCCACATCCGGATAATGCCTTTCAATCGTATAATCCGCTAACGTTCGCAAATCCTCTACGACTTCGCGTGCCGCCGCGTATTGAAACGTGCCGACACGGATGTGGCTTGCCGCAATACGCGTCAACACAGCTCCTTCGAGTGTTTCTTGACGATAGACCGGCGCCCCCGTTAATGCGACTGCAAGGCTCCGTGTCGTCGGAATTCCAAGCGCATGCATCGCCTCGCTAATGATGAATTCACGAAGCATCGGGCCAAGTCCCGCCCTGCCATCGCCGCCTCGGGAAAAGGGCGTCTTGCCTGAACCTTTCAGCTGAATATCGTACCGCTTTCCTTCAGGCGTGATCTGCTCTCCAAGCAACACGGCCCGTCCATCTCCGAGCATCGTAAAATGGCCGAATTGGTGGCCGGCATATGCTTGTGCAATCGGCTCCGCGCCTTCAGGAATCTTGTTTCCGGCGAAGATCTCTGTCCCCTCTTCGCTTTGCAATGATTCAGCATCCAGACCGAGCGACTCCGCCAATGGGTGATTAAAAATGACTAACTCAGGTGACGGTGCTGCTTCCGGATTTGTCTTCGCGTAAAATGGTTCCGGCAGACGGGTATAACTATTATCAAAATTCCATCCGAACTTATTATCCTCTGTCACGTCCTCAACTCCCATTTCTTAAGATGTCTGCTTCGCAATCAATAGGGAATTCTATACTGGCCCTCACTTCTTTTCCAATACCGCAAAGTAGTTGTCTTCATTGTCCGCAAAGTTGAACACTCTTCCAGTAGGCATTGCAACCAATTCCCCGACTTTCACTTGTTTGCTCTTTAAATCTTCATACAGTGCGTCCAGGTTTTCCGTGAACAATAGAAGTGAAGGGGTTTGCAGATTCAATTCCGGCTGCATTTTTGCGATGAGCTCTTTATTATGCAGAACGATGCTCGTTTCCGCCTGTGCGGTCGGTGCAATTTCAATCCACTTCATCCCTTGGCCATTGTCCTGCTCGGAAATGACGGTAAACCCAACTTTTTCAGTCCAAAACATTTTTGCATCATCCTGATTATTTACATACAACATAATTTGTCCGATTTTATGAATCATTTTCCATCCCTCTTTCCTCATTTTCTTTTGCATTAGTTCTAATCCTAATCTTACCATTATGAATGAAAAATGACCGCGTCAACCTTGTTATACCCAATTCAAAAGGATTCACATAAGAGTTTCATTCATAAATTCAAAAATACAGGGAACTGTATAGGAGAAGTTGAACGAAGAGTCGAAAGGAGGAAAATGGAAATGGTAAGAATTGCCGTTGAACAACCATATGAAGATGTCATGAATGCCCTCGTGGCAAAAGGTTATGAAGCGAAAATGTTTAACACAGATGAAGACGTCACCGGCTATGATATCGGCGTCGTCCGTGCTATCAATGAAGGGAACACGCATGAATTCAACTTTCCGGTCATCACCATGAAAGGCATGTCGATTGACGACGTTGTCCAAGCAGTAGAAAAGAAAGCGAACCTCCTCCAATAAGCATCCCCGAAAAAGCAGAATCTATGGCAGCAGCCTTAGTTTCTGTTTCCTTCCAATCAAAAAACAGCCTGCCGATCGACTGAACGATTGGCAGGCTGTACTGATCAATGGTAATAATATGTCTGGCGCCTGCGTGAAGCTTCCAGCTGTTTCGCCCTGTACCTTCGCTGAAATGCACGGAGCTCATCCAATTGTCCATTCAAGCGGGGATCCTGAGACATCATTTCCTTTAATCCCGAAGGACCGATCTTCCTCTTCACTTTCTCTATTTCATCCTCAAAAAATAATGACATGTCCATACCTCCTCCCCTATGATTGGCAAGGGATAGCGGATTAGGCTCACTATTCACCATTCCCCCGTCACTATAGAGTACGTCGATTTACCGACAGGACAAGAGTTAAGTGTACAGTTTTCATGATTTTAATTGAGAAGTTCAGTGTTTAATAGGTGCGTGGAGTCAATATATTTACCCAAAACAAACGTTCTATTTTTATGGACTATCTTTTACATTTCCTGTATACTGTAAGCAATAGACTATACACGAATTCGCAGACAACAGATGATAAAGAAAGGAGGATAAAGAGTTGGAGGAAAGGATTCTGCAATTGCTTGAAGGGTTGAAGTCGGAAATAGGCGACCTGAGATCCGATGTAGGCAGCTTGAAATCGGAAATGCATAGCCGGTTTGATCAAGTCGATCATCTTTTGGAAGGAATCGGCGGTCAGTTTGAGCACCAAACTAGCCAGCGTATCATTAATGGACAAGCTATTTCAAAAGAATTAGTGAACATTAAATCGCGAATCTTTGACTTAGAAACAAAAACTATGTAAAAAGAGCTTTTGTGTAAAACAGAACCTACGAAGCAGTCGTAGGTTCTGTTTTTTTGTCTAAATTAATTGTGTTGGTGCTGTGCATAGGAAAATCCATCCAATGAGTAGTGAAACTCGAGGATGGATTTATTGATTCCGAACGACTTATAATTCCATGAGAATTGTAATGGCAATGCCTAGTACCATCCCGATGACGACAGTTACTGAATATAGAAGAACCCTCCTCAACACCTCATCCTTTCATCACTCTTTTATCTAATATATTAATGCAAGGGACAAAACATGTGAGTCACAAATCCATTAACATCTGTGTTCAGGTCGCATTCCCTCTCAGCCCTTAGACGTATGTAAAATTCAAACATGAGACTGGTAAGTTTTTCATTTGAATGAGGTAGAATAGAATAAAATGGGGCAGAAGGAGAATGAATGAAAATGAATAAGCTATTATGGATTGTGCTGTTGACGGGTTTTCTAGTTGTTATCGGCATCTATGGGTATAACAATTGGTTTGCGAAGGCAAGTGGGAATGAAATTTCGATTGCTAAAGACAGTGCCGATGCTCTGAAAGTGGATATCGACTTCGGAGTTGGCAACTTGTACGTCAAGGGTGGTTCCCCTGAATGGGTGAGTGGCGAGTTTACCTATAATCACAAAAGACTGGAACCGAAAGTGACATATAAGAAAAAAAAGGATACGGGCCACGTCAAGATTAAGCAAGGCTCCAAGACAACGTTCGGCTTGAATAAACGCAAAGTAGACAACGAATGGGATCTTCAGTTGACGAATGTAATTCCAATTGATTTGAATGTTGACATGGGGGTTTCAAAGTCAAGATTGAAATTGGAAGGTCTCCAATTAAATAGCCTTTCCGTGGATGGTGGAGTTGGTGAATCCGTCATCGACCTGAGCGGCGCTTGGAGCAAAGGTTTTCGAGCGGACTTCAATTTAGGAGTTGGTGATGTGACGATCATCCTTCCGAAACAGACCGGCGTCAGAGTAAACGTTTCAAAAGGCCTTGGAAGACTGGAATTGAATGACTTCATCAAGCAAAACGAAGGAGTTTACATTAATGAAGCCTACGAAGATGCAGAAGTCATCATCGACCTATTTCTCGACATCGGCGTCGGGGACGTCAAATTCAAGATTGCCGAGTAAATTGTGTCGGTGCCATTGTGTCGGTGCCTGTGCACGGTGCATTTATGACAATTCGAGAGAGTGTATTTAAATACAAAATTAAATTATATAAAACCCCTAAATTAATGGGTTTCTAACTACCTCGTATACACTTTTATTGTATTGTCCGAATAGTTCGCCGCACAGGCACCACAAAGCTGTGAACCCTACTCTGTATTGCTTGCTATCTACACGATGAAATAACGTCAATTCATTTTATTTTCATTTTTTACTTGCAATTGAACCGGATACGATGTAAAGTCATATATAATTTAACATTATCTTATTTCGCAAGTTTTGAAGTAAGGATAGAGGCGCAAAGACCATCAGTATACAATCTGAGGATAATGAGATCCTATGAAGGTTGTGGAAAGGGGAATTTGCCGAAGTGGAGAGATTCTCATTTATCTCGAAGCTGGTTCTGGGTTGAACAAGTCCAGAATTGTCATATAGGAAACTATATGGAGGGCTATCTTATGCAATGAAATAATTTAGTTATTATTTCTAGCAACAACGAGCCCTCGTTGTTGCTTTTTGCGTTCATTTTCAACTGCCCTCTCCCCTCTAATTTTTTCAAAAAAATTAATTATAGGAGTGGAGAACTAATGAACTTCGGACAAATTGTAACTGCAATGGTGACACCTTTTGATGCACAAGGCGAAATTGATTTTGAGGCGACTAGGAACTTGATCGATCATTTAATTGCCAATGGATCGGATGCCCTAGTGGTATCTGGAACAACAGGGGAATCCCCAACGTTATCGGACAAAGAAAAAGTCCAATTGTTTAGGTTTACAGTTGAAGTTGTAAATGGACGAGTGCCGGTCATTGCCGGTACAGGCTCGAATAATACGAGAGAATCGATCGAACTGACAATGCTTGCAGAAGACGTAGGCGTCGATGGAATCATGCTCGTCGCCCCGTACTATAACAACCCTTGCCAAGAAGGAATGTATCAACACTTTAAGACTATTGCGGCAGCCACCTCATTGCCAATCATGCTGTACAACGTACCAGGACGCACTGTTGTCAACATGTCGGTCGAAACGGTCATCCGCCTTTCGGAAATCCCGAATATCGTAGCAATCAAAGAAGCGAGCGGTAATTTGGATGCAATGGCTGAAATTATCGAACGTACGCGAGAAGGCTTTTCATTATACAGCGGTGATGATGCACTGACACTTCCTGTATTATCGATTGGCGGAACAGGTGTCGTTTCTGTATCGGCCCATGTGTTAGGGAATGAAATGCAAACGATGATCCGCAACTTCAAAATAGGCAATACCGTAGAGGCGGCTAGCAATCATCGAAGACTGCTGCCGATGATGAAAGCACTCTTCGCTGCTCCAAACCCTACACCTGTCAAAGCGGCGTTGAGCCTGAAAGGAATTCAAGTCGGCGGAGTCCGCTTGCCGATGATTCCGTTGAATGATGAACAACTACGTTCATTACAACAGGCTTTGGCTATTTATGAAGAAGTGAAAATCTAACTATGCACCCTTATGGTAATGAAAAAAAAGGACCGTCCAATGGTCGCATATTGAACGGTCCATGTATTATTGTAGGTTCCCCTACGGGATCGGCACAGATAGGAATAACCCATCAGAGCGGCTAACGCAAGGATGGGTTATTTTTTATGGTTGAATGACAAATTAAACCGAAATCCTACAAACGAACATCTTCCGCTCTTCGAATGTACTCCTTCAAATAATCCTCAGCTTCAGGATGGGCATACACCTCTTCAGGCGTCATCCAGTACACAGCCGCCACTTCATCAGCACTCACTGCGTACGGCTCACCGCTGAACTCCTCGCACAAAAAAACGACATTCACAACCGGTTCCCCTAGGTCTGTAATGAAGCTTGTACTGCACACATAACGCATATGCCCACTGACAACAAGCCCCACTTCCTCCTCCACTTCTCGTGCAATCGTACGCTCTAAAATATCCGAAGTTGCTCCTTCAAGCTCAACTTTCCCACCAACTAACCCTATTCCACCAGGCGCGTGTTCTTCCTCTTCGCTTCGTCTGCATAATAAATAACGGCCATCCTTGTATAATGCCGCTTCTGTGTTGACGATGAACATGTTGGCTCTCTCCCTTTTCACTTCATTCTTATACATCTTCCTGGCCAAGGCCGGAATCTCCTTTAATTGTGTGGGAGAATAATAAAAGCAGAGCTCCAAGATGAATTGGGCTCTGCTATCTCTTTGTTTTTGAACTAAAAACCAATTTCCGCACATAGACTCAAATTCAAATCAAAACGGCTACTCTCTCAATATTATAAACTTTTTTAAGCCTAGCCATTATCATCTCTTTCACTTCATCTTCCTCAAGCACATCAAGAATCATTGCACCGCCTAAGATGTTAAGATAACGATTCGCCTCGACAAAGTGCTCACGCTTGATTTGTAAGCCTTCGTTTTTAAGTGTTATAAGAGCACGTAAAACACCTTTGGTGATATTACGATTTGAAGTGAAGTTACTAGAGAAAAAGACAACGCATCTGGCCGAAAAATCCGCGGATGAGAAAAACTCGGTGAGCCAGTACGGATCCTCTTTATTTGCATCATCATAAGTCATATAACCTACCCACCATAGACGTGCTAACAAATGAACATATAGGGATCGTTTTGCACTATGAGTAAAGAAGAGCGCCGACTGAATTCGTTTGTCATTCTTCTTTTCCAAGTCCAAAGATAGGCGGTAATAGCTAAATTCCCGCATTTGCATATGTGCTAATCCAGCCCACAAACGTTCATGGGTAGCTTCTGCGACGGTCAAATGCTGTAAGGCATCATACACAATCTTCACATTTTCAAAATCGCTCACCAAATAGTCGCTGTCAAAATTGAATTTTGGTTGTTTGTAGTCAATATTTGACTCAAAAGTTGCGCCTTCCTTAGCAAAATAATTATCAAACCATGCATTATCTTTACTATAGTAATGTTCTTTATAAGCATCAAAATTAACGCGTAAGTCTTGTAATGCATCTTCAGATAAAAACTTTATTTTCATCAACTAGTCCTCCTCTTTGATAAGTTTTTCAATTTCGTTAAATGCTTTTTCGAGAGGGTTTCTTAGGACAAGTTGTACCGCTTGGATAACAGGGACGGTTCCGTCTAACACTTGGGAAAATGGTATATTGTTATTATCAAAAATCTGTACAAGTACTTGGTACCACTTATAGTCTTCGTATCCTGTAGTATCCTCTTTCAATATGTGAAAGACATCCACCAAACAGGGTGTGAAAACCGTGGCTAAGATTGTGTCTTTTAATCTCGAACCTGCATATTCCGCATACTTGTCATATATTGCTTTTGGCAATTCTATCAGAATTTGATCTGAGCTCATTTGAATGTTCATATGTTCCGATTTTTCCACACGGCGAACAGTAATTATTGATGGCAAATTTTGAGTCTCTGTAGACTCTTCGTGCAAAATTATATCTATCGCTTCTGCAGTTGCCAACATATTACCCTTTTCAAATGTTAATGGTAAATCACGATAAAAGTCATTCAGCTGCATATTTGTATAGTTTTCAATCGTAGTGGTTGCAATGATAAACGGGCGAATCTCCATTTTCCCCCGCAATTGTTGATCGTTAATTTGGGCAGATAACCTCGGCACATTAGATTTAACAATTGAACGATAACTGGTTTGCGGACATTCAATATGCATTACAAATGCCGCCTTCCCTTCTTCTATCAGCTTTTCGATACCTTCGTTTTCTAAAGAGCAAAACATTTCAAGCTTGACCTGCCCGAAAGACTTTTCGGCTTTAACCTCCACTTCGAATAGAGAGGCTAGATAGTTATCATTTTCTTTATTTAGCACTGGATATGGAAGGCTACTGTTAAACCTCATATAAATTCACCTCTAGTACACAGTAGTGTTCATAATCAACTTTCACCTTAACAAAAATGTCCTTTTTACCGACATTATTCTTGAAACGGACCATATTGCCCGAGATAGTTACGTTATCAATTTGGGATGATTCAATCTCTTTAACTGGTAGTTTAAACTCTCCTTGCTCCCCCAATACTTTAAATTCGAGCCTTCCTCTATCGAATTTTTTCTTCGGCTTAACACTTATTCGATATAGACCTTCTTCTTTATCCAAACAAATGTAACGTGTTTCTATTTCAATCGGCCTGTTCTTCTCTTTCTTTTCTTTTCCTTCTTTTTCCGTACCGGTTCCTTCATCAACACTTCCTTGCTGGCCATTGTTGTTACCAGAACCCCCACCTTGACCAATGCCATCTCCTTTGATTTCAGGCGAGTGACCTGGTTCATCACCTTCTGGAGATAATCCTGCAGATACTAAATCATCTAAATAACTCTCTCCATCTTTTCTCTTCTTCGATTTCTTCTTTTGCTTAGTTTTCTTCTTTTGTTTCAATTCTTTAATTTTCATCGTAAGTGATTCCCGCTTATCTTCCCCTGCTCCTAAGATAGGCTCATCTGGTAAGAAGTCACTTAAGCCAATAGCATCCATTGTGTCTGTAGTTTCAACTTGAAACGTTTGCTGTACCGTCTCCCGCACAAACTTCCGTAAATCACTGAATGCCCTTTCCGCTTCTCTAGGACTTGGTTCGTAGCGGTTCGGCTCCCATAATGTATGTGCCGGATTTTCCATTTGCTTAAATACCTGGTTCATATATCGACCGGTAATAATTAAAATCCCTGTAAATGAAATGCTTCCACTGATTCGGTTTTGCTCAAATAAACGCATACCGGCTTTTCTCGTCATCAGGACGCGCCGATTCAAATCATCACCTTTCATAATATAAAGAGTTGCCTCTCCTTCTTCGAAAGTCCCAATAGTTTTGTACTTTCTTTTAGGGGAAGGAATAGCTAAAGCTTTATCAGAAGTGAGAACTTCATAATATGATTTCAGGTGACGATATTCTTCCTTTGTATCATCAAGTGATTGAATTAGCTCCCCTAAATTTTCATGAGAAATTACCTCATCCTCAATTCTTACAATCAATTTCCTTTGATGAATCGTTATAAAGAAATTAAATAACACTGAGTTCCGAATCGCACTTACCCAATTAGGCTTCGGTTTAAATCCTGCAATATATATATCTGTCCCAGTCTCTGTTCGTTCATAATTCGGATCTAAATTCAAGAATCCTGGAATCGCTTTTGAACTTTCATCGTTTGTATAGTAGCCGGAGCCTATGGTTGTTAATCCCGGTTCTTTCTCAAACGACATGATGTTTGCAACACCAATATGCGATTTGTAATTTGTCGTATCTAAAGATTCATAGAAAAGTGTACGCAACAATGAGTTCGCGAAAGGCGCGGATTTACCAATACCAAAGCTACCACCAGAACTATCACTTTTATTGGATGAACCTGCCTCACGAATTAGCGAACTCCACGGAGATCCCAATTCTCCTTTTCTAGCTCCTTCTAATCCTTTTGTATTGAAATCACTAATTCGTAAAAAATGAATTAAGGGCTGTGCCATAATTTGCTGTGCTTGCTTAATAAACTGTTCACTTTTATCATTTTTGCCGTTCCATGTTTGCTCACATTTTTTATACACTTCGACTAACTCTTGTTGGTTCGGAAACTTGTCTGATGGAATGTCAAATGATTTGAATTCAATAATTACAGGATTTGTTTCATCCTTTATTGCATCCAACGAGTTTTGACAGATTTCACGAGTTAGTGAGTCAAGTTCATTGCCGCGAAATGTTTCAATACCAGCATTGTTGATTGAATTAATCAATCCTCCTGAAGCTGCTGGAAAGTTCCAAAACGTATTCATATAAAATCCCCCTAGTCAGGTTGCGTTACTCTTATATATCAATAATATTATATTCGCTAGTTTAGTTACTTACTAACTAGTGCTATTTTATTATAACAGTAATATTGGGCCAATCCACTTCTAGTTTTTTGTAAAAACGTTAGCATAACCAACACTACAGACTATTCACAGTAAGTATTAACGACTCACTATTGTTTGCCCCTTCTCAAATCGGGAAACCTAAGTAAAAAAGGATGAAAATCATGGCTGACATCATGTCCAAAGAGCAACGCAGCAAGACGATGAGCAAAATCAAAGCGAAATCAAAACTTGAGGATATGTTTGCAAGCGCCCTATGGAGAAAAGGACTTCGCTTCCGTCGAAATGTCAGGTCATTGAAAGGGACACCCGATATAGCAATCAAGAAATATAAGATTGTCATCTTCGTTGATTCATGCTTTTGGCATGTCTGCCCCGAACATTTCAAACGCCCCAAGAGCAATGAGGAATTTTGGGACAAGAAATTCAAACGTAACGTGGAGAGGGATAGGGAAATATCCGAGTATTACGCCGGTATTAACTGGCATGTGAAGAGGGTTTGGGAGCATGAAATCAGAGGGGATATTGACAAAGCGGTCGAAGATACAATGGAATTCGTGAACATGGTGAAGATACTAGAAAAAACTTAAATTATGTAGATTTTTTTCATTTCGATCTTGATCTTTTTGTCGAAATAGGTTATAATAGAGAAAAGGACCGAAAGGGTGTTCGAAAATGTCTGACAGCAATACTTTAAAGGTCATTGAATTATTCGCTGGCGTCGGTGGTTTTCGCCGAGGGTTGGAACAAGCCAATCCAAGTCTTTTCGACGTCGTTTGGGGTAACCAATGGGAGCCGTCCAGAAAGGCTCAGGATGCTTTTGAATGTTATGCACGGAATTTCCAGAGTGGAATTCATAGTAATGAAGATATCGCAACAGTAACTAATGATACATTTCAAGAACTCGCCCCGGATATGGTAGTTGGAGGCTTTCCATGCCAAGATTACTCCGTAGCCCGAACTCTTTCAGGCGAACAAGGAATCCGAGGCAAAAAAGGAGTGCTTTTCTGGGAAATCAAGAGAGTTCTCGAAAGCGCACATCCAAAGTATGTACTACTTGAAAACGTAGATAGATTGCTGAAATCACCATCTTCCCAAAGAGGACGGGATTTCGCAGTTATGCTAGCAACATTCCGTGATTTGGATTACAGCGTAGAGTGGCGGGTAATTAATGCCGCCGAGTATGGTTTTGCCCAAAGACGGAGAAGGGTTTTTATCTTTGCATATAAAAATGGGATTCCTTTTGAAGAAGCACAATCCAAACTGGATGAGAATGAAATTGTTTTCAAAAATGGCTTCTTTGCAAAATCCTTCCCGGTCAAAGAAACGCCTTATAAAGATCGGATGGGTGCAGAATTACTTCCTGATGATATAGTCGAAATTTCAGATGAGTTTTCATTTAATTTTCATACTGCCGGAATCATGAGGGAAGGTAAAATATTTACCGCCCACGTAGACCCTGTACTAACGAAACCAACTCCACTACGGGATATCCTCATCGACGAAAAGCTTGTCGATGAAAAATTCTACCTTACTCCGGAGGAAGAGGAAAAATTCCGCTATTTGAGAGGTCCTAAAAAAATTGAGAGAACATCTGCTGACGGACATAAATACCATTTCTCAGAGGGCGGCATGTCCCCTACTGATGAATTGGACAAGCCAGGACGTACTATGTTAACAAGTGAGGGGTCAATTAATCGAAGCACTCATATTGTTGAGGTGGATGGAAAGAAGCGATTTTTGACACCTATCGAATGTGAAAGGTTGAACGGATTCCCCGATGATTGGACTGCAGGTATGTCTAATCGTATGAGGTATTTCTGTATGGGGAATGCATTGGTTGTAGATCTCATTGAAATTATGGGAAGACGCATCGAAGAAATTGAAAAAGTGAGCGAACCCGTCGATATTCAAATGGAACTTACATTTTAGCTGATACTTCATGTATCGGCTTTTTCTTTTATGGTAGAATACTGGTATTAGCGTGAGGGGGGATTGTATGATTTATCAAAATGAAGAACAGTTGATGTATAAAGCAAAGCAGGCCGAAGGAAGAACATTTGGTGAAATTGATCAAAGTGGCAGAATTAATAATGAAAAAGCTAAAGGACAATTAGGTCAAATAATCGAAGAAAGTTTCTTTGGCTATCAGGTTAACTCTATTAGCGAGGCTGACTTTGCTGACTTAGGCATCGAACTGAAAGTGACCCCTGTGAAAAAGAACAAAAACGGAACACTTTCTGCCAAAGAAAGATTAGTATTAAATATCATCAATTATATGGATGAAGTGAATACCACTTTTGATACATCAAGCTTTTGGAACAAAAATAAGGAACTTCTACTGATGTTCTACGAATGGCTACCTGAAATTAAGCGCGCAGATTATAGAATTATCAAGTCCTACCTACATAAATTCACCAAAGAAGACTTGGAAATAATAAAACAGGACTGGCAGTTAATCAACAACAAAATCAAGGCAGGGCTTGCCCATGAGCTTTCTGAGGCAGATACAAATTACCTGGCCGCAAGTACCAAAGGCGCAAACAAGAGTTCATTGAGACAACAGCCATTCAACAGCATTTCGGCTATGCAACGCGCCTACTCTCTCAAACAGAGCTATATGACCGCCTTAATTCGAAAGGTCATTTCACAGCAAGACTTGGTAAGAATAGCCTCCCCTGAGGAACTTAAGAAAAAGACCTTATTGGAAATTCTCAATGAGAAATTTCGACCATTTATCGGGAAATCCTTGGATGAAATTGCAGCTATGGCGGAAATCGAAGTAAACCATAAATCGAAAAGCTTCCTTCAACTCTTTATTAGTAGCCTATTGGGCATCAAAGGCACAAAACTTGAGCAAATTGAGGAATTTGCGAAAGCCAACATCCAACTTAAGACCGTTAGACTTGAACCACACGGAATTCCAAAGGAGCATATGTCTTTTAGAAATATCAACTTTGTCGAATGGGCAAATGAAGAATGGGAGGAAAGCTGGCTAAAAGACTATTTTTCGGAAACAAAGCTGTTATTTGTCGTTTTTAAATACAAGGAAACAGAAAGGGAAAATCCGAACCGGAAACTGTATTTCCAAGGAATCACCTTGTGGAATATGCCTATGTCTGAAATCGAAGGAAGGTTAAAGGATTTCTGGTTCCATGTCCAGGAGTTGATTCGCGAAGGAATAGAACTCTTACCTGTGCAGCAAAAGACGAGAACCATTGTGAACAATAACCTTCCGAAACCTAAATCCAATGGACTCTGCCATATTCGTCCAAAAGGCAGGGATGGCAGTGATAAGATTCCGTTACCCGACGGTCGAACAATCACAAAACAGGCATTTTGGTTAGATAATGATTATATCGGTAAAATAGTTCAATAGGAGATCTAATATGAGATACAGACTACATTCGCATAGGAATGCACTGACGATTCTGGAGAATGAACCTGAATTTGCTGATAACTGGGCAGAGATTCAACATGTCCTTAACAATATTTCCGATGCCAAATTAATTGATTGCTACAACAAAAAATTTTCCACGAAAAATAAAAGCTTATCTACTGCGCTAAATCAATTAATTAGAGAAGACTTTCAAAGTCATGGCTGGGCCACTGAAAGCCCGATTTTTCAAGATACTAGATATCAAAGTGGCAGATCAGACTACTGGCGACTGGATATGGCAAAAGACAACATCTCTATTGAAGTTGCGTTTAATCACTCGACAGTTATCGCCTGGAATTTATTGAAACCTGTCCTCGCTAGTGAATTGAATCATGTACAAAAGGCAATACAAACAAAACTTGGTGTAATAATTACTGCAACACAGGGATTGAAATCTGCCGGAAACTTCGATAATGCTATTGGAACTTTTGAAAGGTTCCTGATGCATTTAGAACCGATGAGGAATCAACTTAGTGTACCGCTACTTATCATCGGGCTGGAAGCTCCAGATACATTTGTCGTGTCTCAAGTTATTAAAAATCGTAAAAGATTAGGTGAGATTACTATGCTCGAAGATGTAAACCTCCTAACTTCTACTCCGATTCTAAAGCTAAAAACTGAAGACAATTAATTATTAAAGCATGAGAGATAAACAACTCTCATGCTTTTATATATTAGTATCAGTTCCCTATTTATAAATAAATCTTGACGGTTTTCCACACTAACTACCTGCCAAATCAACAAACCCTCTAATCACTCCTATACTTCTCCCCTCTCCTAATTCTCCTAATCAACCCCAATCTAAATTATAATTTTACAAATTTCATATTTATTTGACAGTTTAATATATTGTTGCTACTATGAAAGCGCATTCAAAATCTAAGATTGGGGGATTAAAATTGGCAAAAACTATGTATGCACTTGATTTGAGTAAGCCGATGGAAGAGCAGGCACATCCGGGTCACAATCGGTGGCATCCGGATATTCCTGCTGCGTTTTCTGTAGACCCTGGTACGTCTTTTAGGATGGATTGCAAGGAATGGACGGATGGGCAGATTGAAAACAATGATAGTGCGGAGGATGTTCGCAGAGTAAATCTTTCGCGTGTCCATGTTTTGAGTGGCCCGGTGTATGTGAATGGTGCGGAGCCTGGTGATTTACTTGTTGTCGATATTTTGGATATTGGGGCGCATCAGGGGTATGAGTGGGGTTTTAACGGGATATTTGCGAAGGAGAATGGCGGAAGCTTTTTAGTGGATCAGTTTCCGGAAGCACAAAAGTCGATTTGGGATTTCGAAGGCATTTATACTACGTCGAGACATGTGCCTGGTGTGAAATTTGCAGGGCTTATTCATCCAGGTTTAATCGGAGTTGCCCCTTCGATGGAGCTTTTGCAAAAATGGAATGAACGGGAGCAAAAACTGATTGATACGGATCCGAACCGTGTGCCTGCGCTTGCGAACGCTCCTAATCCGGAGAGTGTTGTGCTAGGTACATTATCGGGTGCAGAGTTTGATCGAGTTGCAAAGGAAGGCGCTCGTACTGTGCCGCCACGCGAGAATGGTGGAAACTGCGATATTAAGAATTTATCGAAGGGATCGAGGATCTTCTTCCCTACTTTTGTCGATGGGGCGAAGTTATCGGTCGGCGATCTTCACTTCTCTCAAGGCGACGGGGAAATTACGTTCTGCGGCGGAATTGAGATGTCCGGTTGGATCGAGCTGAAGGTAGACATTATTAAGGGCGGCATGGAAAAGTACAAGATTCATGAAAACCCTGTATTCCAGCCTGGTCCGGTCGAACCGAATTATAATGATTACCTCGTTTTCCAAGGGATTTCGGTCGATGATCGCAATGGCGAACAGACATATTTGGATGCCAATATCGCATTCCGCAGGGCGTGCCTGAATGCCATCGAATATTTGAAGACTCTCGGGTATACCGGAGAGCAGGCGTATATGCTATTGAGTACAGCACCGGTTGAAGGACGCATTAACGGCATCGTCGACATTCCGAATGCTTGCTGTACAATCGCGATTCCTACCAAGATTTTCGATAAAGACATTATGCCGAAATAAGGAGGACTCATTTTGCCTAGTTATACATTCCGTTGTAAGGACTGCGGCGAATTTACGCTGTTCTTCAAATCAATGGCCGGCAATAAAGAAATAGCAGACTGCCCGGACTGTGGCCACGTGTCAACTAGAGTCTTTTTCGCACCTAACCTTTACACTCTTTCAAGAGAAGTGAGTTCACGCATTGAGAAAGGGATGGAGCCCCAGCGGATGACGCGGGCTGAATTAGGTGCCAAGCAGCCAAAGAAAAAGGCGAAGGTCAATCGTCCTTGGCAAGTTGGATAAAGTGAATAGGACAAGTTTACATCCACAAGGCTCTCCGGGCTTATGTGGATTTTTTTGTTGAATAGCTTAACTCTGGCTGGACACCCTAACGATAAAGTTGAAAGGGTGTGTAATCTATGATGCCAGAACGAGAAATTTTCGCGCAGTTGAATGAGGATCAGTTGAAGGCATTGAGTGCTTTGGAGGAAGAGCTCGGGGTGACGCTCGTCGCTTATGAAAGTCCGATGCATGATGACAATCATATTGTGGAGTCGGACGTTTGATTGACAGGGCTATCTTCGGGTAGTCCTTTTTTGTTTCATACATAATTGGTTTGCACAAAGTATTCAAACAATTAATGTGTTAAACTAAACTAAATGACGGGAGGAGAATAGCATGGCGCAGACGGAAACAAATCGACGTTACACAATTGCTGACATCAGTGGTCGGGATGGACGTTGGGAATTGATTGACGGGATTCCGTATAATATGACGCCTGCCCCTTCTACTGCCCACCAAAAGATAGTTGGTGAATTGTTTTTCGCCCTACGATCCCATTTCGGGAAGAGTGGTTGTTCTGTATTTGTAGCGCCTTTTGATGTGCAGCTGGAAGAAAGCGATCAACATACCATTGTGCAACCGGATCTTTCTGTATTTTGCAAGGAGCAAACCATCCATTCGAATCAGGCCATTGGGGTTGCGGATTTAATAGTAGAAGTTCTTTCTCCTTCAACTGCGCTGAAAGATCGTAATGAGAAATTCACATTATATGAACGGTCTGGAGTTAAGGAATATTGGCTTGTCGATCCGCTAAATCATACGATTGAGCTGTATGGCCTTTCGGATGGTCGATATAGCAGACGTCAGGTGTTCGGCGTGGATGATACGCTAAATTCTTTCGTATTTCCAGAGCTATCGATTGAAATGAAGAATATTTTGCGCGGCTGATGGATGGGCTATCTTAGGATAGTCCTTTTTTGATGGGCGGCGAAGGTTAGCACCGACTCGGACGACTTTATCACCGACTCGCATGAATTTGTCACATTCATCCTTTCCTTCCTTATGCAAGTAGTACACCCCCAGCCATACCTCATATACTAGTATCAGTTGTGCACTTTCTTATAGAGGAGGAATGGCTTGGACATTACAGTGCGGCCGGGAGATTCGCTCTGGCACTATAGCCAGTTATTCAGGGTTCCGCTTCAATTGATCATAGATTCGAATCGTGATGCAAACTTGCAGGTTCTCTCGGTCGGGCAACGCATCCGGATTCCGGGTTATGTAGCGTTTGAGGTGCAAATCAGACAGGGAGAATCATTATGGTTGATTGCGCAGCGAAGAATTGTCCCCATCGACGCTATTCTTCTTGTGAATCCAACGCTCAATCCAAATCGCCTGCAAGTCGGGCAGACGATCCGGGTTCCCTTGCGCATCACATGGAGGTTGGTGAACGGCAGACAGACGTATAGCTATGCGACGATGGTGAACGACTTGAGAAGGCTTCAATCTGTGTATCCCTTCATCCTGAATGAGTCTATTGGAAATTCGGTTCTCGACAGGAGTATTCCCGAGATTCGAATTGGCACCGGACCGAAACGGGTCCATTACAACGCTTCCTTCCATGCAAATGAATGGATTACAACGCCCATCCTCATGACCTTCCTCAATGACTATTTGCTTTCCTTGACGAATCAGACCCCGATACGCGGTTTGTCCACTTTCCCTTTGTACCAACAATCCACCTTGTCTATTGTTCCGATGGTGAATCCTGACGGCGTTACACTCGTACAGGAAGGACCACCGGAGACGGAGCCGTGGAGAACAAGAGTCATCGAATGGAACAATGGCAGCACAGATTTCTCTGGATGGAAGGCGAATATTCGAGGTGTCGATCTGAATGATCAGTTCCCAGCGTTATGGGAATTGGATCGGCAACAGCCACGTAATCGGAAAACCCCCGGTCCGCGTGATTATAGCGGAGAACGACCGCTCTCGGAACCAGAAGCCATTGCGATGGCAGACCTGACAAGGAGACGGGACTTTGCAAGGGTGCTCGCGTTCCATACACAAGGCCGGGTCATCTACTGGGGGTTTCAAGGACTAGAGCCGCCTGAGTCGGAAACCATGGCCAATGAATTTAGCCGGGTAAGCGGCTACGAGCCGGTCCAAACAATTGAAAGTTACGCCGGCTACAAGGATTGGTTCATTCAAGATTGGCGAAGGCCAGGGTTTACTGTCGAGTTAGGCTTTGGGATTAATCCATTGCCGATTGCTCAGTTTGGGGAAATCTATGAGGAAGCTTTGGGGATTTTTTTGGCGGGGTTGTATTTGTAGGGAAGTAGTTGGTGTTTCAACAATCTAAAATGAGTTCTTTTATCATAATCTGCTAATAAAAATAAACCTTTTTCCGTATTTTTCGTATATTCTCCTCTCCATAAATGTTTAATGTATCAGAGCGTCATGTACACTTGAATCTTTTAAAGCATATAGTGTAAACGGCCCTCATGTAAAAAAATAAGAGGAGAGTGTCCAATGGGGAAAGGCTTTTCAAGAAAGGTTTTGTCTACTGTAGTTGCTGGTTTGCTACTATTTAGCGCGGGTGGAGCAGTTGTAACTGCAGCACCGAAGGAAGGCAAGAAACAAACATTTCGAACAGAGCAGAATGACCGGACAGGTGTAATTACGTATAACAATGTCACTGTTCCAAGGTATGCGAAGGAGGTTCGATTATCAGGTACAGTCGTTATTGACGGGCCGCAGCTCGTTGTCTCAATTCCTGGATCAAAAAACATGACAGTCACTAATGTCCGCGATAAGGTGTGGACGTATGAGGCGGTAGTTGATGTATCGTCAATCAAAGGTGACGCTGTATACGAAATTTCTGCCTATACCGTCTTTGTGGACAAAAAGAATGCTGAAAAAGTTCATTCAAGCGCACGAACTGTATCCCAAAAGATCCATGTTCCGTTTATTACATCCACGGTTGCGGAAAATACAAAATGGTCATATAACCACTCAAGCAATCAATTCTTTTTAACGTACGATAAAGTTGAGAATTGGTCCGAAGGGAAGCCTGTTGTTACAACAGCACAATCACTAACTGTAAGCGGACTCAACTATAATGTGAAAGTCCACGATACAACGCTGGTCATTCCAACTGCGAACGTAGATTTCACTTTCTCTCCAGATGCAACGTGGAAATTTGATGCAACAATGAAAAGGTACTCGGCTACAGTTAATATCTTGATTACGGATAGTAAAGGGAATGTCAGAAAGGAAGCCGTTACGATAAACGGACTTCTGCCGGGGCAAGTGAATGAAATTTCCTATCCATTGAAAGATAGATATGGAACCATTACTAAAAAGGCGTATTACACGGCACCTGCTGCACCGGTGGATGTGGTGGTAGACAGATTGCAAAACCTATCATTTACTCTCGTACAACAGAATAAAAATCAATTTAAAGTGGCAGCTTCTTATCAGTTAGTCCATTCCGACGGAAAAATTGAAGCAAAGATACATTATTTAGAGGGGAATTTTGGAAACCCAGCATCAAAAAGCAAAAATCCCTCGTCAAGAAATTGGGAAGTTGCCGGCTTTGTCTACAAGGTTACTGTAAATTACGATCCTAAGAGTAAAATTTACTATGTCACGTATGAAGAAGTTAGCAAAAAATAATTCGTAGTCATAGACTGCTAAAACGGCAGGCATCCGGATATGGGTGCCTGTTTTTTCGCTAAATACTATCTCTACATGCGAGATTTATGCGCAGAAAAATCGATTTATGCGCTTCTAGTAAGATTTATGAGCATTTGAATGGATTTATGCGGTTTTCTGGCTGTTTATGCGTGGCAATTGGTATTTATACGTTTTTGGGGGTGATTCCACCAAGAAACCTCACTTTACGTGAGGTTTAGTCCCTTTCGAGGGGCATGGAGCAGCAACGGAAGGAGCCGCCGGATTTGATGATCTCGGAGAAGTCGACTTCGATGACTTCGAATCCATGGGCTCGCATGGCGGTGTTCACTTGTTCGTTTTGCGGGAGGCTGAATACTTTGCCGCCTCCGATCGATAATACGTTTGTGCCCATTGTGAATTGCTCCTCCGGCGACACTGCAATCAGCTTATAGGATTGCGAAAGTGTTTCGACCATGTCTGCTGACAATGCTTCCGGGAAGATGAGGCCGATTTCAGGCGATAGTATATTGAACACACAATCAAGGTGTAAGTATTTTTCATCGAATGGTACGCGGATGATGTTGTGATTCGGCAGATTTCGTTGTAAATTGCGGACTGCCTCGTCGGACGTTCGGCTGCTGATGCCGACGTACACTTTGTCGCGATCGACGATGACGTCTCCGCCTTCTACCCGGTCCGTCGTCGACTGGTATGGGATGTTTTCATCCTCAAGAAATTCCTCGAGTGCCTCTTCCTCGCCCTTTCGGATGTCTCTTGCCATTTCGGCTACGAATACTTCTTCTCCGACCGTGAAGCCGATATCGCGGGTGAATACTTGCTCAGGAAATTGTTCAGATGAAGGCAGATTGATCACTTCCACGCCGTGTTTTCGGAGCAGCTTTTCGAATTCACGATGTTGCTTCATAGCCAATTCTACGTCGATGTTTTCGTCGGCGTATTCTTTTTGCGTATGGTTGATGACTTCTTCGATTGCCATGAACTTTGGCTGACAAAGAATGACTCGCTTCAATGAATCATATTCTGTATTGCACTTCGTTTTCGATTTATCGTCCACAGGGGAGCTCATTATTTCATCCTCCACATCTTTTTCTCAAGCAACTATTCCCTCTTCCATTCGAACTAAACACTAGTTTCAGGGTCCCCGGATGAGGGAAATGGATGACTACTTAAGATTGGGGGAGAAAATGATTGATTGATGAAAAGACAAATACGTTATTGACGAAAGAGGACTTTACCACAAGGGCTGATTTGCCGGATTGGCTGCTGGAAAGCTATCGGACGTTCCATGAAACGGTGACGGATAAGACGTTTCCGTGTTATTTCGGCATGGGCGGCGAATTGAAGGGTGAATTGCGTTATGCGTATGTGACACAGAAGGACTGGTCGAACTTGCCTTCTGCTCTCCATGCCTTTTTAGAGTTATTCGATGATCCGCAGCATAAGCGGCATGGTTTGTTCGTCTTCGTGGAGCCTTTTGAGACAGAAGGCAATTTGGATGAGTACAGGAAGCAGTTTTGGGACATTCTGCAATACTTGCATGACGTCGATGAGGTGGAATGGCCAGCTGACAGCCCACGTGATCCCGATCATTATTTGTGGGACTTCCATTTCGGCGGCGAGCCGATCTTCGTGTTTGGAAACGCGCCTGCCTATAAGCAACGGAAGACAAGGGATTTGGGGCAATCAATGGTACTAGGCTTCCAACCTCGACGTATTTTTGAAGGGTTGAAGGGCACTGAACAAGGCGGCATCATGTCGAGGGAAAAGGTGCGTGAACGTGTCGAAGTGTGGGATCAATTGCCGAAGCATCCGGATATTAGCCATTACGGCGACCCGACGCACAATGAATGGAAGCAGTTTTTCATCGGCGATGATGTTGAACCGATTGTCGGGAAATGTCCGTTTTCGCATAAAGAGATGAAAAGTGAGTGAACGATGTAAAAGGGGCCGGATAATTATTCCCGGCCCCATTTCTTATTACCTGTAATTAATTTCCCGCTTATATTTCTATCGAAAAACGCCGTCAATACAACATTTCCCAGTCGCTATTGACGAAATATTTCCCGAAGTGTGTCGATTTCCCGGGAAATAGCTCGATTATTTCCTGCCGATTCCATAGTACATATCCATTTCCGCTTCTGGCACCATGCTACCGCCTGTCGCCCAGACGAGATGGGTTGCGGATGTTGCATTCGCCAAAGGGACTTCATTGCGGATCGCTTGCACAGGTCCTGTCATTCCCGCAAGAGCAGACGGTTCGAGGCGGATGTCCTCGGTATCAGCGATCATCGTCAGCAATTTGAACATCGTTTCATCTGCGATCGTATAGCAGCCTTCAAGGAGCGGCTCCATCTTCTTGCCGACGAACCCGGATGGCGTGCCTACCGCAAGCCCGTCTGCCGCTGTCTGATTGTCCAATCCGAAGTCTGCAACGGAGACTGCGTCATGCAAGCCGGTCATCATGCCAATTATCATGCAAGGTGAATGTGTCGGTTCGGCGAAGAAGCAATGGACATTGTCGCCAAATTGAAGCTTCAGTCCGAAAGCGACGCCGCCCGGTCCCCCGCCTACTCCGCACGGCAAATAGACGAATAGTGGGTTGTTTTCATCGACTTGTTTGCCGCTTTCCTGTAATTGCGCAGCGACCCGCTCCCCCGCGACAGCGTAGCCGAGGAATAGATCGAGCGAGTTTTCATCATCGACGAAGTGACAGAGCGGATCCGCTTCCGCCTGGCGTCTGCCTTCCTCGACCGCCTTGCTGTAATCGTCCGCGTACTCGACGACTGTCACGCCTTTTTCACGGAGAAGATCTTTTTTCCATTGCTTCGCATCAGCGGACATATGAACTGTGACGTTGAAGCCGAGCTTCGCGCTCATGATGCCGATGCTCAGTCCGAGATTTCCAGTAGAACCGACAGCGATTTTATGCTTCGCGAATAAATTACGGAATTCCGGCTCTGCAAACTTCGCATAGTCTTCTTCCGGTTGAATGAGTCCATGCTCCAAAGCAAGCGTTTCAGCATGCTTCAACACTTCATAAATGCCGCCACGCGCCTTGATGGAGCCCGATATCGGAAGGGCGTTGTCCTGCTTCAACAGCAATTCCCCGGGAATTTCCGTTTCATATGTAGCAGCGAGTGCTTCTTTCATCGTCGGGATGGCGGTGATCGGTGACTCGATAATGCCATTTGCCTCTGCTGTTTCGGGAAATACTTTTTTGATGTACGGGGCAAAACGCTTCAACCGTTCGCTAGCATCCTTCACGTCGGCTTCTGTAATACCGGATTGTGCAATGCCTGCCGTACTGTCTCCGTTCAACGGGTTTCGCCACAGCACTTCTTGTTTTTCAATGATTTTTTGCAGTAATGGCAATCTTTCGACCAAACTTGTCTTTTCGGTTTTATTCACGATATCTGCCCCCATTATAAAAACTTTCCCTCATTATAACATGCAGGGCCGCTTACTTAATCATTCAACAACACATAGCGGTCAATCAAATCGCGAGTCAGTTCGAAACGGGGTGTAGACGTATCGCTTCCTTCCGCCCCGACGCCGATGACGACCGTGATGATCCGCTTCCCTTCATAGACGCCTGTGCTCGCAAAGCAAGGACCGGCTTCCAACGTGTACCCCGTTTTCAACCCTTCCATGCCTGTCATTTCTTGCGGCATTCCGGGAAGCATGAGGTTCGTGCTCCATAGCCTCGCTCCTTCGCTCGTCGTGAAGTCCGTCATGCGGGTGAAGTCCAGCACTTCTGGATATTCGATGAGAAGTTCGTTCGCGATCGCGGCTACATCCCGTGCCGTCGCCCGATTCGTCTCTGCCTCATCGAGCCCCGTCGCATTGATGAATCGGGTGTTCATCAAGCCGAATTGTTTTGCTTTTGTATTCATCTCTTTCACGAATTCTTCTTCAGAGCCGCTCACCATTTCAGCGAGTGCAATCGCTGCGTCATTCGCGGAAGTGACGGTCATCGCGGTGAACAGTTCACGGGCACTGTAAGTCTTATGCTTGTCCATCCCTAAAATGACTGCATGTTTCGATTGGTTCAATGCCGCTGTGGACGGTTTATATTGACTATCCCATGAGAGACGGCCGTCGGATATTGCCTCCAAGACGATGTACTGGGTCATCAGCTTAGACATGCTAGCGATCGGCAACGCCTCCTTGGCATTTTGCTCATAGAGGATTTTTCCGGAATTTGCCTCAAGGACGATGGCAGCCTTCGCTTCATGGTAGAGGGGGTCCGCCTCTTTGCGTGCGTCTTTGTCTTTAATGAAGAAGAAAAATGCCAATGTGGCGAGGATTATAATTGCAAGTATTTTTTTCATTGTAAGAACCACACCTTTCCCTTTTATACTTCTATTGTCTACAACAACTATGAAGATTCATGCATGGACTTTCTGAAGAATTTCTGAAGATGTGGGAAATGTAAGTAGAAACCCCGCTCTTAGGTCATTCCCCCTTGCACACACCATCATGATCCGGACTGAATACGCTATTAGTAATAACGTCAGTGATGGTGGTGATTTGCATGGAGAGTGCGGGGATTTTAGCAGGGCCGATGTTACGGCGGGTGGATACGGAATCTGTTGCCATTTGGGTGGCGACGGACTGTCCTGTCGAAGTGGACGCTGCCATTTATGTTTTAGATTCGCTTATTCCGCTCGATACCGCCACGAATACGACATCAATACGAGCAGGCCATCGTTTGTTCATTCACCTTGTGCAGGTGCATGGGCAATTTCCAACGGATACACTCCTTGGCTATGACCTGCTTTTTCGCGTTGGAAAAAATATATGTAACTTGGCAAGCCTCGGTTTGATTCACGAAAATGAAGATTCCATTACGTACGATGGACTTCCCTACCCTTCGTTTTTCATCCCCGCTGGTGCAGCTCCAACTTTTCTATATGCGTCTTGTCGGAAATTCCACGGGAAGGGAGATGATGCCCTCGTTGCAGCAGATGCGCTTCTGCAAAGGGAAACGAGTAATCTTGCGGCAAGGCCGTGCGCCTTGTTTCTTACCGGTGACCAAATTTATGCGGATGACGTGGCAGATCCTTTACTTCCAGTCATCAGAACGGTTGCCGAACACTATATTGGTGAGGAGGACCTTTGGCAGTTCGATCGGCATCTGCAAGAGGAGCCATTTGCTACCGCTATTCGGCAAGTGAATGGACGGCAGTTTATTACGGAACGGTTTTGCCGGTTCACCTCGGCTAATGCTTCAAATCATCTGCTTACGTTCGGGGAGTATGCAGCGATGTATTTGCTGTCATGGGGTCCTGCGATGTGGAAGGATGTCTTTCTCCCTACGTTCGATGAGTTGGTGAGGGAGGATAACTTATACGTTTATTTTCCAGACGATCAAGATGAACTGGAGAAGATCCGCATCCGTTTTGAAGAGCAAGCCGGACATCTTTTACAGACGATTGGTTCGCTACATCGGATACGCAGGCTGTTTGCGAATGTGCCTACGTATATGATATTCGATGACCACGACGTGACAGATGACTGGAATTTATCCGCAGACTGGCGCAGCGCGGTGCTCGCTTCGCCTCTAGGGAAACACGTTATTGCGAACGGGCTTTGTGCATACTGGGCGTTCCAAGGTTGGGGCAATGAGCCACAACGGTTCGGGGAGGGGTTCCTACAGTCGATGTGTAGTCATTTCGACGGGTTCATTGCTGACTCAACTTCTTATGAGGTATGGGCGAATCGGCTTTGGTCATTCAAAGGCTGGCAATTCGTGGCGCCCACTATACCTGCTGCGCTATTTTTAGATACGAGGACGATGCGTCATTTTGAGCAAGATCCGAAACCTGTGAAAGTCGGTCGTATGTTTAAGGAAACGGTTAAGACACCGAGATTAATCGGTCCGTCAGGTTGGAAAGTAACGGCGCGTACGCTTCTGAAATCCCGATGGACACGGGGGGATCCATTGATTATCGTTTCGCCGACGCCATTGTATGGGTTAGGCCTCATTGAATCGGTGCTCCATTCATATGTGTATCCGTTGCGGGCGCTCGGATTCCCGATTCATGAAGTGCTTGACTTTGAGGCGTGGAAATATAACGGCAGAGGATTCACTGATTTCATCAGCCAATTGTTCCGTTGGAGCCTGTCCCGTTGCATCATTCTGTCGGGGGATGTCCATTATGCTTCCGCGGTACGGTCGCGCCTGACGTCGAAACGGCAAGTGCTCGATATTTTGCAGTTCACGAGCAGCCCTTCCCATAATATGAGCTTTTCGGGAATTTGGGGAAAGCTGATGAAAATTGCGATTTGGGGAAATGCAAGGCAGCGGAAAAGGACGATTCACCGTTATTGCGATGTGTCATTTTCAATTCATAATGGCGGGAAAGCGGTCGATTGCCCGAAAGATGCGAAATGGCATGAGGCGCTCCGTTATTTAAAAATGGAAAGGGGAGCGATTGTCGAGACAGAGAACAACATCGGGTTGGTTACTGTCGGGGAGACCGTTGTCAGGCATTCGCTGTTGCAGATGATGAGAGGCGATATGAAAGAGATACGCTTTGAGGATATTGAAGCCTCGCCGGAGTGAGCCGGCGGGGTTTTTATGCGTTTTTGGAGGGATTTATGCGGCTTTCTGTGCAGTTATGCGTGCATTTTAGGATTTATGCGCGAATCGTGGAGGTTATGCGTTTCTGGCCGAATTTATGCGCGTTTGGCAGTAGTTATGCGTATTTCGCGGAGGTTATGCGGGATTGGTTTTCTTCCTGTCGTGCTGGATGCCTTTGACAATTATAGATCCCTTCAAAAAAGAGGCCACCCAATTGGGTAGCCTCCCTCACTTCATTCACAATTTCGTCCGTACGTCCCATAGTTCGGGGAAGAATTTATGGTCGAGGACGGATTTCAAATAGTCGACGCCTGACGAGCCGCCGGTGCCCGTTTTGAAACCGATGATCCGTTCCACTGTTTTCATGTGGCGGAAGCGCCATTGCTGGTGGCTGTCCTCGATGTCGACGAGCTTTTCAGCAAGCTGGTATAAGTCCCAATATCGGTCGACGTCGCGGTACACTTCGAGCCAGGCGGCTGCCACGGTCGGATCGCCTGCATATGTGACAGAGAAATCACGTGTCAGCAAATCCGGATTGATCGGAAGTCCGGCGCGTGACAATGCGCGGATGGCGACGTCGTAAATGCCCGGGGCTTCGTAGGCGGCTTTCAATTCCTTCGCGAGCTCGGGGTCTTTCTCGTAGATTCTCAGTATATGCGGCTTTTTGTAGCCGAGCGCAAACTCAATCAGCCGATTTTGGTAGGACTGGAAGCCCGATGCGCGACCGAGACTTTCGCGGAACTCCATATACTCTGCAGGTGTCAACGTCGAAAGGACGTCCCATGCCTGGATGATCTGCGTCTGCACCCGGGAAACGCGTGCCAGCATTTTGAACGCTTCCGGCAGTTCATCTTGTTCAATCAACTCGATCGCCGTGTTCAGTTCATGCAAGATGAGCTTCATCCAAAGCTCGCTCACTTGGTGGATGATAATGAACAGCATTTCGTCATGGTGACCGGATAACCGTTCCTGGCTGGAGAGCACTTTATCGAGTCGTAAATATTCCCCGTACGTCATGTTGTCCCGAAAATCCGTATGAATCCCTTTATCACTCATGACGACCACTTCCTAACGACTGCGCGTACCGGACTTCCATCTCCACCTTCAATCGGCAGTGGCAAGGCAATCAGTTCATAGTCTCCCGGTTCTACTTTCTCCAAAACGATGTTTTCCAAAATGAGTACGTCATTGTCATACAACGAATGGTGGGCATCCAACGTCTTGCTATGCTCCGGGTCGACGGATGGCGCATCGACTCCAATCAGCCTCACGCCCCGCTCTTTCAACAAAGGACCGATGTCCGCCCGCAAAAACGTAAACGTTTCCGGGAACACATCCGGATCAGGACGGCTTGATGTTTTCAATAAAATACGTTCCACACTGTCGAAATCGATTCTTTCCAAATCGGAGCGTCCGACACTTTCAAGCCCCGAGACGTCAATGACGCGAGCCTTACCTATATACACATCGATTGGCAGCTCATGCACTTTCATTCCGTTATCGTCATAGTGGAACGGCGCGTCGATATGCGTCCCCGTATGCGTACTCGTCGTCATCTTTCCGATGTTCACGGAACCCGTGTCTTCTTTCGGGAACTCTACATTATAGGTAAACGGCGTGTCTCCCGGCCATTCGGCGATTCCATTATGCAGCCGCTGCGAAATATCGATCCACTCACCCGTCATGCAACAACACCCCTTTTATTCTCAAACTTTTCGTATCGCTTTTCATCCATGATGACTTTCAGTTTCTGTACTGTATGCCAAACGTCTTCAAATGTATTGTAAAGGGCGACAGGTGCGAGCCGGATGCCGTTCGGCGCACGAAAATCCGGTATGATGCCATCTTCCTTCAGCGCCTTGCAAATGCGAGCCGCTTCTTCGTGCTCGAGCAATAAATGGCCGCCGCGTGTTCCGTCGACCGGATTGCCAATCGTGAAGGCCGATTCTGTCAGCTCCTGTTCGATCAATTCCAGCATAAAGCCCGTCAACTCAAGCGATTTTTCACGGATTGCCGATATGCCCACTTCCTCGAACATATCGAGGGAGCCAATGACTGGCGCCAAGCTGAGCACATGGGGCGTTCCGATCTGATATGCGCCGGCGTCCGATGCTGGATCCATCGTATGATCCATATCGAATTGCGACTCCTTTTTCGAGCCGAACCATCCAGCAAGTCCCGGTGTCTTGCCGAAATGCTTTTCGTGGACGAACAAGCCGCCAACGGAACCTGGCCCGCCGTTCAAATGCTTATATGTGCACCAGAACGCAAAATCCGTCCCCCAGTCATGGAGCGAATGTTCGACCGAACCAATCGAATGGCAAAGGTCGAAGCCGATAGGGATATTCCGTTCATTTGCAGCTTTCGTCAACTTCTCCATATTAAGCACTTGCCCGCTTCGGTACAGGACTGCCGGTAAAACGATTAGCGCGACGTCATCGGTCATCGCTTCGATAATGTCATCTTCCGACAAATAACGGCCGTCTGGGCTTTTGATGCGGATGAGATGTGTATCCGGATCATAACCTTTCAAACGGAGCTGGCTTTTCAGCGCATAAATATCCGACGGGAAATTCAATTCATCTGCGAGGATTTTTGTTTTATTGCCATCAGGCTTGTAAAACGTCGAGACGAGCTGATGCAAATTCGTTGTCGTGGAGCCGGTCGCAATGACTTCGCCTTTCTTTCCCCCGACGAGCGGCGCCATTTTCTCACCGACTTGCTCGGATAAGTAAAACCACGGATGCTCCCCTTCCGTCCAGCCGTCGATGCCAAGCGTTTTCCATGACTCGAGCAAATCTAGTAAAGTACGCTCCGCACGCTTCGACAATAAGCCGAGTGAATTGCCATCCATGTAAATGGTGTTGGTCGGTATGTAAAATTCGTCCCTATAGGAAGCGAGTTTGTCTTGCCGATCCCGTTCCTGTGCGTTCGATAAAGTGTGGTGTGTCATGCGGATCCCCCTTTTGATATATATCTAAGAAAAGCATAGCATATTCGCAGAAGGGTGGATATTCTGAATTTGCGGAAATATCAGGTGGGTGGGGGCTTGCTTTGGACGCGGGACAGCTTGCTTTGGACGCGGAATGCCTCGCTTTGGGCGCAGGACGGCTTGCTTTGAGCGCGGACGCCTCGCTTTGAGCGAGGGACGCCTCACTTTGGGCGCGGAACGCCCTGCTTTGGGCGTGGAACGCCCTGCTTTGGGCGCGGAACACCTCACTTTGGGCGCGGGACAGCTTGCTTTGGACGCGGAACGCCTCGCTTTGGGCGCGGAACGCCTCGCTTTGGGCGCGGAACGCCTTGCTTTGGGCGCGGAATGCCTTGCTTTGAGCGCGGGACGCCTCGCTTTGAGCGCGGGACGGCTTGCTTTGAGCGCGGGACGCCTCGCTTTGAGCGCGGGACGCCTTGCTTTGGACGCGGGACGCCTTGCTTTGGACGCGGTACCGCCCCCCGTTGCAAAACCTCCTTCTCGAACGCGATCTTCCCAAATAAAAAAGGCAAAGGAAATAGCTCCTTTGCCTGCAAACACATGTTATTTGAACCATCCCTTTTCCTTGAAACGGGAGATCGCTTCAATCCGATTGCCGACCTCCAGCTTTTCAAGAATGACGGAGATGTAGTTTCGTACTGTTCCCGGCGTCAAAAATAGCTCGCCGGCGATTTCCTTTGTCGTCTTCCCTTCCGCGACAAGTTCGAGAACTTGGCTTTCGCGGTCAGTGAGCGGATTTTCCGAGTCTTCCTCGTACGCGATATCGACGAGTTCGGGCGCGTAGATTCGCCGTCCATCCTGAATCGCATGAATGGAACTGACAAGCTCTTCAATTGGACTGTCTTTCAATAAATAACCGCGGACCTTCGCTTTTCGTGCACGTTCAAAATAGCCCGCCCGCGCAAACGTCGTCAAGATAATAATTTTACAGTCCATCCCGATAAGCTCCTCTGCCGCATCCAAACCGGTCATAACCGGCATTTCGATATCCATGATGCAAATATCGGGCTCATGCTCCTTCACAAGGCTGACCGCTTCCTCCCCGTTCCGTGCCATTCCGACGACTTCCATATCATCTTCCATGTTCAAAAGGGAGCCTAATGCGCCTAACATCATTCCTTGGTCTTCTGCAATGACGATTCGAATCATGCTTTCCCCTCCTCAACTTGATGTGTAATGACGACTGGCACTCGGATTGTTAATGTCGTCCTGCGGTCCTCTTTAATTTCAAGAGAGCCATTCACGAATTCGAGACGTTCCCGCATCCCCTTCAAGCCCGTACCGACCGACTTCCTATCTTTCATCCCTTTGCCGTCATCTTGTACGATAATTGAAATTTCATCTTCCGATTGCTTGAAAATGACATTGCAAACCGTCGCTTCGCTATGCTTTACAACATTCGTCACCGCCTCTTTCAGGCACATGCCGAGGACATTCTCAACATTTGATGGAATATTGGCCACTGTTGAAAACCCGGGGTCCCCTTCGATCTGCATTTCAATTTCAGCAGCTGCAAGGATTTGGCGGGCGCGCATCACTTCGTCGGCAAGCTTTGTTGCACGTATATTCGCCACAAGCTCCCGCACTTCCTTCAGTGCCGTGCTTGCCGTTTGGCGGATATCAGCCAATTCCCTCTCCGCTTCTTCCGGATTCTTGGGAATCAATCTTCGAGCCAAGTCACTTTTCAATCCGATCATCGACAATTTCTGTCCGAGCGTATCATGCAGATCCCTTGCAATCCGTTCGCGTTCCTCTATCAGTATTAATTCGGAAATGCGCTCATTTGCATCCTCAAGCTGATCTTCAAGTTTTTCCCGCTTGCTCCGGTTGTATAAATTGAAGGGTAGGAGAATGACGCCGATCACCGTAATGAGGATGAAATGGACTTGTGGTAAAAAGAGATTGAGCTCCAAGAAAAAGCCTGTGACAATTGCGCTGACCGTGAAAAAGATATGTAAACCATACATGATGAAGAAACCGACCGTTGATCGTATATTTCCGATGAAAAACGCAGTGAAAATGGACAGGTACACGTAGCCGAACAGAAGGGTCATGACGATATTGATGACGATTTCGAAGCTGACCCACATATAGACTAGGCCGCTTTTCGATTTGAATGAAAAGAAATAGGAGATGAAATAAAGAACTAATAACCCGGTGCCGACTGAAATATCGACCGCAGACCATGTCCGGAAGATGAAAAAGAACGGCAACAGGCAAAAAACGATCCACGCATAAATACTGAGCCACGTATTTTTAGGAAAAATACTGTACCATTTTTGCATCAATGTCACCATCCTGTTCCTTCCATTATACCAAAAACACGCAGCCGCCTCATAGGAAGGCGGCTGCATTTTATCATTTACTGTCAAAGCTCGTTCGTTTCGGTTTCAAATCCTTCAAATCAATGCTTGGCGTGGCACGTTTGACCGCGTTTTTCACTTCTTTGAATGTGATGAACCGCTTGTTCTCCGGATCATAAAGTTTGTAACGGAGCGACTCTAAGCTTGTTTTTATATTGATTGTTGTCGCCATTTGAAGCGGCGGAGTTGATTCATGCGCTATTTCCAAATTGTAGTTTGGAACGCGTGGAGCCAAGTGATGGACGTGGTGGAAGCCGATGTTGCCCGTCGCCCATTGAAGGACTTTCGGCAATTTGTAGTACGAGCTGCCCTCCACTGCCGCCTTCACGTAATCCCACTCGGATTCCTCTTCGAAGTAGGAATCCTCGAATGTGTGCTGGATGTAGAACAGCCAGATGCCGAGCGCTGCTGCGACAAACATGATCGAACCTTGCACGATGAGGAATGCCTGCCAGCCGACGATCCATACCATTAATGCATATAGCGCCACGAGAATAACGTTCGTCAAATACGTATTCATGCGTTCTTTTTGACGTGCGTCTTTCCGATTGATTCTTCCTGTAATGAGGACTAGATATATCGGTCCGAGTCCGAACATGACAAGTGGATTCCGGTAGCATCGGTACATGAAACGCTGCCAATTCGACGCCTTAACATATTCCTCTACTGTCATGACCCAAATGTCGCCAACGCCCCGTTTATCCAAGTTGGAGCTCGTTGCGTGGTGAATCGCATGCTCGCGTTTCCACTTTTCATAAGGGAACAAAGTGAGAACCCCTGTAATCGTACCGACAATATCATTCGCTTTTTTATTTTTGAAAAATGAACCATGCGTGCAGTCGTGGAAAATGATAAATGTCCGGACGACGAAGCCCGCTGTAATTACTGCAATTCCGATCGTCAACCAAACTGACACCGATAAGCTTTGATACGCCAAAAACCATAGAAGAAATATAGGCGGAACCGTATTGATCAGTTGGATGATACTCTTTTTTAAATCCGATTTGGCATAAGGTGCAACATTCTTGTGCAATTGTTTTGTTTTTTCCTTGCTCATTGTAAACGCCTCCTCGAGAATTTTTCCTTATTTCCATACTAATATGCTTACCCAAATTGCAGAATAGATGAACGTCATAACTTTGCATATGATAAGTGTCATTTATTGTGAAGGAATTCACAAATCGAGATAGGGGTAAGTTGAAGAGGGGCTCGCTTCGGGCGTGGAACAGCTTGCTTTGGGCGCGGACGGGCCCGCTTTGGGCGCGAAATGGCCCACTTTGGACGCGGACGGCCTCACTTTGGGCGCGGTATGGCTCGCTTTGGACGCGGAAGGGCTCACTTTGGGCGCGGACGGCCTCGCTTTGGACGCGGACGGGCCCGCTTTGGGCGCGGAACAGCTTGCTTTGGACGCGGACGGGCCCGCTTTGGACGCGGACGGCCTCGCTTTGGGCGCGGATGAGCTCACTATGGGCGCGGAATGGCCCCCTTTGGACGCGGACGGGCCCGCTTTGGACGCGGAATGAAAAAAGCAGGCACCTCGTTAGAGATGCCTGCCACTTTCAACCGTTCGCTTCAACGGCTGATTTAATATTGGATTGGCTGATTTTGTAATGGCTCGCGTGCCATGCCGCTTCGCCGTCCTTTAATAGGAAGAGTTGCGGGCTTTCATGCTGTATGCTCAAATCGCTTTCGATTTCATTGGACAAGGAGCGGCTTCTTTGGACAATTAGATAGTATTTCGGAATCTCCGTTTCGAACCTATCAAACTCCCGATATCCCGCTGCGCTTATCGGGCACGTCGAGCTATGCTTCATTAGGAAAACCGGCTCTTTATTCGATTGGCTCCGTACCTGTTCCCATTCTTCAATGGATCGGATCTCTTTCATCAGATGATCTCTCCTTTCCCTATGTGAAGGGTCATTCCTGGATACTAGACGGTCGATGGGCCGCCTTACTGCCTTATATACCCTTTTGCAACAAGGTAAATCTTTCCGGTGCGCGAATAAAAGAAAAGCGACGACGAGTATGGCGGCAACCGTCTGCGACCAATCCTTCGTCAATCCATACAAGATAAGTGGCGACATAGCCATTGCACTTAATCCGACGATGCTGAAGTTTTTCAGGAATGGATAGAAAACTAGGAATATGACAACAAAACAAGCGACGACGGATGGGTTGAATGCAAGCATTCCGCCTATGAACGACGATACCCCTTGCCCGCCGCGAAACTTATGGACGATCGGATAAATATGCCCTGCCATGACAGCAAAGACGCATGCCAGTTGAAGCCATTCGTCCATCCCTAGCCATCTGGCGATCAAGACGACGATCGCTCCCTTTAATGCATCTCCAATGAACGTCAAAACAAAGCCGGTTTTGCCGAACACCCTTCCCGCATTTCGTGCGCCAGGATTCCCGCTGCCCGATGAGCGGATATCTTGGCGGTACAATAATTTACCGATGACAGTTGCCATCAGCAAATTGCCAACCATATATGCGCAGATGAGCAATACGATGACTTCCATTCATTCCCGCCCTCTTTCCTACTTAACAATATGCAGCAACCTGCCTTTTCCTGTACAATATGTCGCAGAAGAGAGGATGATCTAGTTGAAGGAATCACCAATTCGCCCTTCTGTGGCCATCATTTTATGTATTGTATTCGGCGGCGCCTTTGCTTTTATAGTCACAGCGATTCTCAGCGATATGATCGGCGGCTTTGACAGATCGGTCATTGATGCGATCCAAGGGTTGGAAGCCCCGTGGCTGACGTCCATCATGCTCGCTTTCACATTCATCGGCTCCACGAAAGTTGTCATGTTCCTTACCACCGCAGTGACAGTCCTTCTAATATGGAAGTTCGGCACTAGAAGCCTGGCCTACTTCTTTTTCTTTACAATGATTGGGACAATTATATTATTTCAAGCTTTGAAGCTCGTTTACAAACGGCCGCGTCCTGAGTTCCATCGGCTCGCAGAAGTTGGCGGTTACAGCTTCCCTAGCGGTCATGCGATGATGGCCTTCAGTCTCTATGTGCTTTTCACTTATTTGTTCTGGCGTCATATCCAATCGACTGCAGGCAGGATCGCCTTGGTGGCCTTTGCTATTTTCATGTTCGTCATGATTTCCGCGAGCCGCATCTATTTAGGTGTCCATTATCCGAGCGACATCCTCGGAGGTGCGATTGCAAGCGCTTTTTGGCTTACACTTATGGCATTCCTGTTTGTCCTATCTGAAAAGCGGAAGAAACGCGGCCTCGTCCAAGATTGACGAGGCGCTTTTCATTCGGTGAATCTAGCTGATTCCTCATCGGATAGAATCCTTGGTTTGAAATTCCCCACTTCTATATAGTCAACGCGCTCATCCACTGCTATTTTGAATACGTATGGATCATTCGTCTTTTCGATCGTATGGACGTTCGATTGCATTGTTTCGTAATAGGCCTTCACTTCCTGCTCCACCCAAAACGGCACCTCTTGATTTGGCACGACACTCTCCTTCTCCTTCCGCTCATCCTCCCATTGCTGCTTCGCTTCCGGATCCATGTGGAAATAAATCTTTTGCAAGGTATCAATGACTTCTCCGAATCCGATGATCAGCAACCCATACAGGAAGTGTGACGCTACGATGCCGAGGAACGCAAACAACGCAGTTCCCGTAATCCCGCTTGAATGGTGCATTTCTCCCCAATGATTCATGAGGTGGCCACCCATTTGCGCCATCATCGACAAGGAGAAGATCCCTTGGATGACACCCCATCCGATTACAACAACTCCGGCAATCTTGATGATATATCCAATGAAACTATGCTTCATAAATAAGTTGCTCAACATGACCACTCTCCCATTTTAATTTTCACCTATCTTGTGTACGATTGAGTGACTTGGATAGTTTCATTATGAGGAGGAAGGACATGCTTCCATTTACAGAACGGGTTGTACAGATCATTCGGGACATCCCTGCAGGTAAAGTCATGACATATGGGCAAGTGGCAGGCGCAGCTGGCAATCCGCGGGGTGCAAGACAAGTCGTTAGAGTCCTCCATTCGATGAGCGCCAAATACGAATTGCCTTGGCACCGGATTATCAATGCACAAGGTGCTATTTCGACCCCTTCCGATCTGGAAGAAAAAGGCGGCTTGCAACGAGAGTTGCTGGAGGCGGAAGGTGTGGAGTTCATGGCTAATGGGAAAGTGGATCTGCAAGTCTATCGATGGTTCCCTGAAGTAGAATTTTTGTGATGAAGTTCAAATTGCCTGCCGTTCGCGGCTCACTACACGTTGAACGGACAAGACCCGGTCCGTTTTAAAAGTACGTTTTTCATGGCGCAAATGGCAATAGGCCGTGAATGAATCCATACCGACTGCTAGAATGCGGATGCGTCTTTTCGTCAGTGTCCCATCCGCCCGCATATAGATCATTTCCGCCAATTCATGGCGCTCGCATATTTTGAGTAAAGCTTGTCGCAAAGCTCTCATCTCCGTTCGGAACATTTGTTCTCATTATATGCGAACAGCGACAGAAAAACAACTCCATTTCACTTGAAAGGAGGTGAGAAATATGTGGAAAGAATTCAAGGAATTTGCGTTCAAAGGTAACGTCCTTGACCTCGCAATTGCCGTCGTCATCGGTACAGCATTCGGCAAGATCGTCTCATCGCTCGTCGATAACATCATTATGCCGATCATCGTGGCTATCACTGGAAAGGTTGACGTATCCACTCTTGAAGTGGCAATCGGTGGGACTCCTCTTAAATACGGCCTATTTTTGCAATCAATTATTGATTTCCTCATCATTGCCTTCTCGATTTTCCTATTCGTTCGTCTCTTAATGAAGTTCAAACGGAAAGAGGAGCCTGCGAAGGAAGAACCGCCTGCGCTTGACGCGAAAGAAGAATTACTAAAAGAAATCCGTGATTTATTGAAAGAAAAACAATGAAAAAATGCCTGCTCATTCAAAAGCAGGCATTTCAGAGTGTAGACAAAGTCTTGTTTTGACTTTGTCTACTCTTTTTTTGGGAGAAAGCCTTGATGCATAGAGCTTTTATCAGCCTGATTGAAAACGCTTGTCAGCCTAGGCGCGAAGTCGAGCGAAGACGCGAATAGAACTAAGGTTCATGAGCGGACGAGCGAGACGAGCAACAACGGATGCGAGCGTTTGTCAACAGGCTGAAATTTAATCTGCACCCGCTCCCCCGCCGCCATCTCCGCCGCCGCCACCGCTATAGCTACCACCGGAATCATATCCTCCGCCTCCCCATGAAGATCCGCCCTTGCTAGGTGACGTTTGGGGTCCCCAAGTGGAATAGGCGAAGTAAAGCGGATCCACTTGCAATGCAAACAGGGGCGCCAATGAGGAGGATTCAGGCAAGCCCTTTGTAAGCCTCGGAAGCCTTTTCTTTGATTTATTCAATAAATATGCACGTGCAAGCCAACGATCGGCTTCGTCCTGATGGAGATAATCAGGGATCCCCCGCTTTACCCGCCTCCTGAATCTCATAATGCTCATCTTCGTGTAAAGAGCGGTTAGCGAGTTTGGGATCGCTTTCGGAATTGAGAAGAATAAAATAGCACCTAAGATGACCGCAGAAAGGACAGCTCCTGTTAACGCCGAAGCAACGATTTGGGCTCCTGCAGAAAACATACCGATAAAGAAAAGAATAGCCGGCCACTTCTTTCCGTGATTCGTACTGTAAAAATAATACCCGATCACCGCGACAATAGCGGGAAACGAAATTCCCCAGCCGCCGGCGCCGTCTGCATAGAATCCGTACATCGTCATTATTGTGAGGAGAAGGAAGATTGCTGTCTTCATCAGTTTCGGTATCTTCGTCGAAATCGCCCCTGCGTCTTCCATAAGACTAAGTACATCGTTATGCCAGACTTCATGGTTTTCATGGAATTGTCGTTGTTTCTTCAGATCGGTCCGATTCTTTTTATCGAAATGAACGGAAGGCCCTGCCATGTCATGCAAATGGAATTTCCGATGACCGACCCTCCCTTTGAAGAGCCATGTCAATAAATACTGCTCGTGCGGCAACAATGTATGCTTGGATTTCTTCATTTGTTCATCCGAATGAAGCAAGTGAAAGACAAGCGTCTTTTCCGGGGCACCTTCCTCCCCTTGAAATCGGGCTGCCGAATCCGTCGTTTCTACTTTGATAATTCCTTTTTCGGCGAGTGAAAATAGCCCGGCTAGAAAGCTTTTCCCGTTGAATCGACCATTTTGATCGACGAAAGCCAAATATGTCGGATCGGTCTGCAATACGAGGTCCGTGCTGCCGAACAGAGTGAAAACCCATTGCCTTATGAGAATGAGCAATATGATCACGACGATGAAGAAAATGCTCAAGCTATTCGCCACATTTTCCGCAACGGGGATGTCCGCCCACCTCGACTGCTTTTTATCGATAAGCCGCTGTTCCTGTCGGATTGCCTCTTCCAACGAAATCGGCTCCGCAATTTTTGGCTGCTCGGTCATAATTGCAGAAGGGAACAGGACACGGGTCTTCGTCACTGTATATGCGGCCGACTTTGGCGTATGAATTGAAATGCCGTTGCGATAAACCTTCCGCACTTCCCCTTCCCTGTCGTGCAGAAAACCATGGATGTGCTTATCCCCGGCGTCACCCGGAAACACATACGTAATGTCCACATTATTCAAATCGGCATCGTGATTGTCGCCACCCTCGAAATAAGTGACCGACAAATCGCTGTATGTATCATATGAAGTCACCGCATTTTGCATCTTGTAGACGTAAAGGACTGCTATAGTTTTATCCTCCGCCTGGATGGCTGTCCGGTACGTGCTTCCTTCACGAGTCACCCCTGCTTTCGTTATGGAAGATTCATCAATCTCCCCGACGACAGGTTCCTTCCCTTCAATTAAATACGCCTCGAAACGATCGATCTGACCAAGATGCTTCTTCGGAAACGATCGCGTCAACTGCGAAAACGAGCCATCCAACGTATACGTGAACACCTCATTCACCAACATATCGCCATTCGGCTGCACCCACCCCTTAATCTGCACCCGATCGACCGAGTACGACTTCGCCTCAGCATGGGCAGGTGAAAGGAACAGTAGCATGACAACAAAAATCACTATCTTCCGCATCTGAGCACCCCCTTTGGTTAGCTACAATACGGTGAGAGGCGTGGGAGGGTTTCAAACAAACGGTAAAACGGGTGTTTCGGCATGTTTGTAAGTAGGAAATAAGTTGTTGCTCCGCAGCCCTACAAAAACCGCTCCCCCCCAAATTCGACATCCTTGTGTCGTCCGTTGCCTCCTTCTCGAACTGATGCTACAATGGAATGTAGGATTGACGATAAAAAGGAGTGAAGTCTTCATGTGGTTCTTATACATCATGTACATCTTGTTCGCTTTTATCATCCTTGGTACAACATTTGGTCTTATCAGCACATTCAACAATCATAAGTGATTGTTGAAGTGCTTTTTTTGTGGAATCGCGTCATAATGACGGCAAATTGAAAAGGTGTCCCGCAGCCAGATGGCTTGGGACACCTTTTTCCTCATGTTTGTGGGGGTAAGACTGATGGTGGTGTTAAATTGTCTCTTCCTTTTGCATTTGTGGAAACACTGTCGTTCGGATCCAATGCAAACGCGGTGCCTGTTCCGGCGAATGCTGCGAACATCGCCGTCAGTAAAATGATGGATACCTTTCGTTTCATAATTCCTTCTCCCCTTTGTCATAGTAATATAGACTATACGTTGCTGCTTTTTCTTTGTCGCCGGTAGATCGGTAATAGTTTGCCAACCTCCAGGCAATACTTCTTGCTTCCCCTATATAATCATGTTTCTTCAGAAAAGGGAATGCTATTTGTTCACAATAGTCAAAAAGCTCTTGTTGGGAAATTTTAGTCTTTCTAAAGTAGTCTAACTGCACCTTCAAATATGGGTCTTTTTTCCTTTCCGCTAATGCTTCCAATTCATCAAGCAACGAATTGATTTCTTCATTCTCTTCAACAGCTGTTTGCAATAAATGAATGAGGACTGCTTGATAAAAATCGGTACCCGGCTCCAAAAGCTCCTTCAATTCTTTCAACATATCAGAAGCCGACTTATGAAGCTCCCTCCTATTTTGCAACACCGAGTAATTATAGAGAGCCCCCTGATACAGCTGATTCATCTCCATCATCCTGGCATTTCGGAGAATTGTTTTGAACAAACCGTCCGCTTGAAGGATAAAATCGCGGTTTGTATAATTGATGGCCAATAGAAGCTGTGCGTGAAGTAATCGGATGTAATTGGAATCCTTCCGGAAATAATCGACAGCCATCTCCGCGTAATAGGACGACTTGCTATATTGTGCTCTGTTATGAAGCAAATAGGCTCTTTGATAAAACAGCTCACCCTCGAACATTTGGGGAATCCGCTCTTGGAATTCTTCTATACGTTCTAAGCGGTCCTCCGCTTCTGTAAATTTTTGCGAGAAAATGTCATACATGAGATAAATGACTTTGGATACGCCTTTCTCATAGTCAGTAAAAGATTTTTCCATTCGTTTTAATATAGAGGCTTGCTGAGTGGCGCGAGGTATATCTTGTTTGAATAAATAAAAGCGTAATTTATAGAGCTCGTACCGATTCACCAAGTCTGTTGATTGCAAGTAATCTTCTTGATTCGATAGCTCTTGGAAAATTTGCTCCATGGATGTCAAATCATAATAGATTGAGTGCATGATGAACGTTTCCAATTTCTCTTTCCAATATTCGTAGGTGCTCACTTCTTGTTCCCACTCAATGTTCATACGCTTGAATAGTTCATTGATCGTTTCGATATGAGGGACGTATTTATTAGACTCGATTTTACTTAAATGGGAGATGGAGCAGATGCCTTCACAAAGCTCTGCCTGTGTTAGATTGTTTTTCATACGGTAGTATTTCAGGATGGATCCGATATTCAACATGAGCACCCCCTAAATGGCTTACTATTCCAACTTATCATTCCTGTTTTCTGAATACATGAGAAAACAGTCCCAGGGGAGTAAGGGACTGTTTTCGGCCTAATGTATGGGATTTTCATTAGGAGGCTATTTTAACGTACTCTTGCAAATCCGAATCCGGATGCAATGTCGTCTCCTGTTCCGGCGAAGTAACCGCCGAGGATATCATATGATTTCGCACGATTTTGCAAGTTGGTGCGCAGCTGAACGTTTGTGAAGCTTGGGTTTTCCGCCCAAACTTTCGCTGCCAATCCTGCCACATGCGGTGTTGCCATGGATGTACCGCTAATTGTCGCATACCCGCCGTTGTTCCAAGTAGAAAAGATGGCTGTGCCAGGTGCTGACAATTCAACATCACCGGTTTGGATTATGTTGTCGCCAGCCGTGCTCGAATGACCACGAGACGAAGAGTTTGCGACACGATACGTGCCGTTTTCCAACTGATTCTCAAGATTTGCGACTGCTATTGCTGATGGCAATGCCGCCGGATAATCGATTGAACCAGGGGAGTAACCGTCGTTTCCAGCTGCCGCGACAACTAATACACCGTGATTATATGCATAGTTGACAGCATCCGTTATCAACGAGCTTTCCCCGTTCGAACCGAGGGACATATTGATTACAACTTTCACTTTTTGCGCAGTTGCTTGATCTGCAGCGTGGCGGATCGCATTTGCAATATCATCCGCATAACCGCTTCCGGCGTTGTTCAAAACTTTATACGCCCAAAGCTTCGAATTTGGAGCCACTCCGTAAACGCCTCTCCTATCATCTCCACCTTCACCCAAGGCAGTTCCCGCAACATGAGTTCCATGCCCATTGCGATCGCTACAAGAGTTATTCACAAGTGGCTCTCTTTGCGTAAAATCCTTACATTGTTCCGCGTTATAGTATAAATCGTTATGGTTCACATTGACACCTGTATCGAGCACGGCGATTTTCACGTTCGAACCGCCTGTCGTATTTGTTAAATTACTGTCATTATAGATGGCCTTGATTCCCCAAGGAACCGACTGGCTCGCAGCCGCCGCTTCCATTTCATCATTCACCTTCAATGATGACGGGTCGATTTGGATAGACAACACTTCCACTTTTTCGACAGTGATATGCGGCATATTCTGTAAAGCCTCAAACTCCTTCGCCGTCACGTCCGTCGTGTAGGAATGGCCGGCGAATGCATTGCGTAGCTCGTAGCTTTGTTGAAGTTGTTGCAGCTCTTGTTCATTCTTCGCCGTGATAAGCACTCGGAACGTTTCGCCCCTTTGCTTCATTTGATCCTCTTTGAAATCCCGGAAGTCGTCCTTCGCATATACGCTTCCTGCAGGACCGAGCATACTTGCCACAATTGCCAATGCCGCGAGCACTTTCAATGGTTTCTTCATTCATTCTCCTCTTTTCCTATAAGATTCGGTGTTGCTAACTTCACTGTAACAAACACTCAGACAATAGGAAATTGGGAAAATTCGATAGGATTCGACCTTCTTCGTCGCTTCCATCTCTATCTATCCACCCTCGAAAAGACAATTATGTGCTCTGAAAGAACTAAAAACACCGGCCATTATGACGGCCGGTGTTGGGCAAATTGGGACTCCCCTATCTAATTTTACCTACCAATCAAGCAGTAACATCTCGTTTTACGAACGTTGTGAAGCTGATTCCGAGGAAGGCTACGATGTAAACAGCCAATACGGCGAACGAGAATGGCATCGTTAAATCAGGAATTAACATCATGCCCGTTTCAAATTGTGTCAAGTCCATATGAGTAAATAGCAAGTATTTCGCGATTTCATATTGTGATAGCAAAGCGCTGATTGTGGAGCCGGTGAAATAGATGAACAGCGACAGGCCAATCGCAAGCGAACTCGACCGGAAAACGCTGCCGATTGTAAACGCGAATGTCGCAGTGACGAACACGCTTCCGAATGAGAGTAGCAACATATACAGACTCTTGCTCCAAACCGACCAACTCGACATGCCCTCGCCTGCACCCGACTTGAATAAAAGGAGTGCCAAAAGGATATAGACAACATAACCGATCAGCATCAGGAACATGCCAAACAGATTCACTGTCAGGAATTTGGACAAAAGAATCTTCCACCGTTTCACAGGACGTGTCAGCAGCATTTTGATCGTCCCTTGCGAAAACTCGGAAGCGACAATGCCCGCTGCAACGATGACGGTTAGCAATAAGACGGTTCCGCCTAACGATGACGGATCTTGAATCATCCCTTGCCTCGTCATCCCGTTACTGTTTTGTGTACTGATCCATTTCATCAATGCCATCATGCCAGAAGTAATGGTAATCAGTATGCCGACCATGATCCAGGTCCCTTTTTTATGCCACAACTTCATCCATTCATTTTGCATAAGCTTCAGCAATTTGGCCACCTCCAGTCATCTCCAGGAACTCATCCTCCAACGTCTTCCGGTGCGGTTGAACCGCAAATACTTGCAGCCCTTCGGCAATGAACGACTCGACCAAGCCCGGAACTTGATGTTGCTCCGCATTCACAAGCAATCCATCTTTAAACGGCTCCACCGTAAATCCTCCATTTGTGAGCAATTGCTCCGCTTTTTCCGAAGGCGTCGCCTCAATGTAATAAAACGAATCACGCGTCTCGGACATTTCACGGATATCGATGAGCTTGCCGTTTTGAATGACGGCGATCCGGTCGCACATAAGCTCGATTTCGCTAAGCATATGACTGGAAACGAAGACGGACACCCCTTCTGTTTCGGCAATTTTACGCAAATACTGCCGGAATTCGCGGATTCCCGCAGGATCGAGTCCATTCGTCGGTTCATCCAGGATCAGGAACTTCGGCCGATGCAGGAGCGCCTGCGCAAGCCCAAGACGTTGGCGCATCCCAAGCGAATACGTCCCAACTTTTTCATGAATCCGGTTTTGCATGCCAACTTGGCGGACAACTTCATCTATTCGCTCCTTCGTCACCCCTTTATGCATGCGTGCGAAATGCACTAAGTTCTTATAACCTGACATGAACTTATACATTTCCGGGTTTTCGACGATGACGCCGACTTTCGAAAGGCCATCCTCGAAGTTGTCACGGAGCGACACCCCTTCGATGACGATGTCGCCCCCCGTCTGCTTCATGAGCCCGACCATCATTCGTATCGTCGTCGTTTTCCCTGCCCCGTTCGGACCGAGGAATCCGGTGATCTGCCCCGGATACAACGACAAATTCAAATTGTCGATGATCTTCTTGTTACGAATCGTTTTGGATAAATTCTTCAATTCCACTACTGGTTTCATTTTCCCAACTCCCTTTCCAGTTCTCGATCTCGGAACAGTGACACCATCCAGCTCGTTGCATCGGTTCCGTAAAAGTCTCGTATTTCGTCTACCTCCTCATGCGCGATCAACCTTCCGCCGCGCATGACGATGATCTCATCGAGTAGCGGCTCGACTTCCCGGATCTCATGCGTCGACATGATGACCGTCTGGCGCTCCGTGTCTGTAAAGCGGATAAGGCCTTTCGAAATGTCATCCCGCACCATCGGGTCAAGCCCTGAAAACGGCTCGTCGAGCAGATAGACATCGGCTTCGCGCGCAAGCGTCACTGCGATTTTCACACGCCCCCGGTTCCCTTTCGACAAACTTTTGATTTTTAGATTCAGCGACACATTCAGGAACTGCAAGATCTCCTTTGCTTTGACTACGTCAAAATCCTCGAACTGTGATTCGTAAAAGTCAACGAGCTGCTGAACCGTGAAGTACGTATAGAAATCATCGGTATCAGACATATACGCTACTTGAGCGGCAACCCGCCTTGTAATTGGCTGCCCGTCAAACGTCGCACTCCCGGAATTCGGCGTCAGCAACCCCGCCATCAGCTTCAATAACGTCGACTTCCCGCTGCCGTTTTCACCGACGAGACCGATTACCTTCCCTCGCGGAATCGATACTGTCACATCTTGTAATGCCCTCTTACTGCCATACTTCTTCACGATATTCTTCAATTCAATCATTCTCGCCACCCCGTTCCTGCAAACACTTTACAATCTCTTCCGTCGTAAATCCGAAAGCCGCCACGTTCTGAAGGAATGTTGACACGAGCTGCTCCTTCATTTCATTCCGAAGCGCAGAGATCCGATTCCGATCCTCTGTCACGAACGACCCCTGACCCCTTTTCGTCTCAGTGACCTCCATTTGCTCCAACTCCTTGTATACGCGCTGCATCGTGTTTGCATTGACGCCCACTTCCACTGCGTACTCACGGACGGACGGCAACTTCTCCCCCATTGCAAGCGTGCCGCGCATAATATCCCCTAAAATCCGGTCGATGAGCTGCTGGTAAATCGGCTTATCCGGTAAAAAATCAATGCTCATCGTCAGTACCTCACTTTCTTTTCAAGCAGGATGGCTCCGCCTGCGAATAATACAATTGAAACGATGGCGTATAAAGTTGAACCAGCGAAAGGTCCGAACCCATGCCAGATCGTCTCCATAATGCCCCATAGGATCGATCCTATGAAAAGAATGATAAGCATAGCAATTGCCACCAACCAGCCAATCCTCAATGCAAAAATCTTGTAAATCACCCAAACCGGCAAACTTGCAGAAATGGCAAAGACTGTAGTCAATAACACTTTTAGCAAATTCGGCCATTCTGGAATAACTCCCACAAATCCCCCGATGAAGTACGTGACAAGTCCTATGCCGCTCCAAATCAGGTTAGATGCCCCAACCAATAGTAAAGCCATCAACATTTTAGCCCCCAAAAGCTTCCCTATTGAAGCTGGAGAATGCAGCCATATATCCTGTCGCTTCATGTCCGTATTAAGACTATGGACAAATATTAACGCACCAAAATACATGTGCAAAAACGAGAACATATTCGTAATCTCTATAAGATCAAATTTGCCCCCCACTGCCAAGGGAGCAAAACTGGAAGCTGCAATGACGATAATAAACACGATTAATGCTAGAAAAGTATACCTCATGAACAACCATTCTTTTCTTAATAAACCATTAAAGCTAGTCATAGCTTCACCTGCTTATCGATTAAAGTTACACCTGCTAAGAATAGTGCAACTGCAAATAGCGCAGCAGACATGAGTTCACCCGTATACACAATCGTGTCGGTGTAAGCGAAGTATCCATACTCTATTTCAATCGTCGGGTTTTTAATTGCCATGAAATCGATTTTGCCAAACTGGCTAACCCTCTTGTAAATGCTTGAACTGATGACTTCCCCATACACTCTGATCGACAGGATGAACAAGATAAGCGTAATGACAATAGAGAACCCCTTTACAAACCTTTTGAACATTTGATCGAGCACGATGAAGAAAAAGCCGACAACCATGTACATGATGGATCCTAAGAAGAGGAAACCTATGAACACGCTACCGAAAAACAACAGCTCCTCAAACGTTGTAACCGTTGGCTGCATGAACGCATATCGGATGGCGACAACTGCTGTTGGTATGATTAGGCTTCCTGCACCGATGAAAGCAGCCATCGTCATTTTTGCCCCCACAAGCGTCGTTGTCGTCGCCGTCGAATGAAGCCACAAGTCCGGTCGTTTCATTTCCCGATTGAACATGATCACAAATGAAATGACGGGCACCAAACTTCCGAAAGCCGCAGCCATAAAACAAACGACCATCGTAATCTCAAAAACGGTAATGGCATCCGCCGCAATCACCCCGGCAAATGTCGGCAGAACGAACAACCCTGTCACCATCAGGATTGCCAGTATTAACAGCTGCCATCTCCACTGGATCCATTCCTTCTGCAATAAACCATTCCACTGTTTCATATGTTTATCCCCTTCTGTATTGGTGTATTAGTTACATAGTACACCACCATATGCTGGAATGTAAAGGGAATTGAATGAATTCTTCGAAATGAATTAAAAGTCCTTGTTTTACATCTAGAAAGTATTGTGCTGCCTCCGATAAAGGAGTGCGTGGAGTTATCAATCATTTCCCAAGTGTTATCGTTCATTTCCCGGAAGATATCGATCATTTGCGCTTGGTTATCGTTCATTTCCCAAAAGATATCGATCATTTCCCGAGTTTTATCGTCATTTCAGGACTAATGACTCACTAGCAAACTATTCTTCAAACCGTAATATTATTTTAAAACTTATATAACTTTTGTTTTATCATAAGTTTAGGTTATGCATTTCCTTCCAAATCCCGTCATAGCTTCTCTAGACAAACTCATCTACACTGGAGATAACAATACAAAAGGGGCGATTGAACATGACTGAATTTCTTACCGGCATCGACCATATCCAAATCGCGGCACCTCCTCAATCGGAAGAACAGGCACGCGAATTTTACGGCGACCTGCTCGGAATGAAGGAAATCCCGAAGCCCGAAAACTTGCAAGCTCGCGGAGGTTGCTGGTTCAAATGCGGCACGCAGGAAATCCATATTGGCGTCCAAGCCGATTTCACACCGGCAAAAAAAGCGCATCCCGGCTTCACCGTAAATGCGCTTGAACAATTGCAATCCCGCTTGGAATCAGCCGGTTACAAAATTTCAGAAGAACCTCCGATTGCAGGGCGTGCCCGCTTCTTTACACACGACCCGTTCGGCAACCGTATCGAGTTTTTGGAGTTTGATTAAGACACGATAATATCCTTCTCCTGCTGATCTAGCCGCTTCAATTCTTCCATCGCTTCATAGCGCTTCCGCCGCAACTGGTCCTGCACGCGGCGGACGTCGTGGAGCACGACATTCAGCTTGCCTTTCGCATCCGTGATCCGCGAATGCACCGCCCAGTCGGAGAAGATATTATCAAAGAAAATATCTGTAAATGTGAAAATGTCGTTTTGATTTACATTGAACGATTCCGTCGCGGCATTTTGGACGTCCATCAATTCCGTTTCATAATGGCGAAGCGCCCGCTGTGCCCGGTGCACAAGGTCATCCGAGCTGTTCATTTCCGAATATTTCAATGCTGAAACGATGAGCCCGCCACCTAAGAACGTATCCCACATCGACAGCCCTTCCGCGTTTCCTAGCTTATCGAGCGCAGCATCCAGCGTCCGTTTCGCTTTGTCACCCGCTTCATACGCCTCATCAATTTCCCTCATTAACGAACGGACACGCACCCGATCATCGGCAATTTTCTGCAGCGTGCCATTCGCCACCGTATCGTTTTGCCGGATCCACGCCTCTTTTTCCTTCAAGAAGTCCGTCCAATCCTCGTCCACATAAAGGAAATCGTCGCGTTTCATCTCTGCCCGCAACCGTCCAACTTCCGCTTCCAAATCCGTCACCGTCTTTTCGGCTTCGTTATATTTCAGCTCGACCTCCGCGACTTCATTGATCTCCTTTTCCATCTGCTCATCCCATTTGCCCGTCCACTCTTTGATTTTATTCGCAAATGAAAATTTGCCCAACTTGACAACATCCTGCTGCTCCTTCGATAGCTGCCGGTGAAGGCGATCGCGCAGCCGAACCGCTTCCTTATATTGCGCTTCCGCACCTTCCAACCGCCGCTTCATCCGGTTCCTTTCATTCCGGAGCATCGTCAATTCCATTTGCCGATCATGGATATTCGCTCTCATCGTGATCACTCCTTTCTTTATATACGGAGTTATTCTTTTTAAGTTTCACACAAAAAAACCGCCCTATCCAGGCGGCTTTTCGTCAATGTTTAATTTCCCTGCGCAGTTTCCGGTGATTTCGGCGGGCGGGGCCTGTTTCGGCTAACCGTTTTTCCGCTTCGGTTTCCGGATAAACGCCCGGCACCGGTGTCGGTTTGTTGTTTTCATCCATCGCAACCATTGTCAGGAATGATTCCGTCGTCAGCTTTTTCTCTCCCGTCAACAGATCCATCGAATGCACCGTTACGAACACTTCCATTGAAGTGCGCCCCGTCGAGCTGACGACCGCTTCCAGTTCAAGGATGTCCCCTACTTTCGCGGACGACAGGAAGTCGACCGAATCGATGGAGGCCGTGACGGCAGCAGCCTTGTTCGAATGTTTCATCGCCGTTATGGCAGCAATTTCATCTATGTACGCCAGGACCTTGCCACCAAAAATCGTCTGCATATGGTTCGTGTCCGGCGGTAATACAAGTTTCGTTGTAATTGTTCGTGATTGACTCATCGGTCGTTGTTCCATAATTGCATCTCCCTCTCGTTACTCTCTTCCAGTATAACCACTTCAAAAAGGGTTGAACAAGCTCACTCGAATAACATGAGGGAATAAGGATGTGTGAATGAAAAGCGTCCTTCCTGCTTCACGCTTTCCTCCACAATCCAACCGCCTTCCATCACATACACCCGGTCGCATAAATGCTGCACGACCTTAAGGTCATGGGAGATGAACAGAATCGCCATACCTGTCTCCCGGTTCAACCGCTGGATGAGCTCGACAATCTCCTTTTGAAGTAAACGATCCAAATTGGACACGATTTCATCGCAAATCAAAAGCTTCGGTTCTACAAGCATCGAGCGCAGCAAGTTCACCCGTTGCCGTTCACCGCCACTAAGTTCCGAAGGACGCCGTTCCAAATGTTTTTCTTTCAAGCCAACCTTGCCTAGCATCTTGCTTATATACACATCACGATTGCCTTCCATCGACCGGAGAGGCTCCTTCAAAATGTCGCGGACCGTCCAGGAAGGGTTCATGGCGGCGGTTGCATTTTGGAAGACGATTTGGCAGGAGGCATAGAAATCATCCGCTCCCATGAATGACATCCTACCTTCATCCACCGGCTCCAAACGCATGATGAGCCGCGCCAACGTACTTTTCCCGCTGCCGCTTTCGCCAACGATTCCGACGAGCTCACCGTCGCCTACAGACAAATTGATGTCGTGGAGAACGTTTTTCCTTCGTTTTCCTCTGCCATAGCTTTTCGATAGATGTTCAACTTTCAACAAATTTCTACGCCCCCTTTCCTAAAATCGGCTATCCAGCAACCGCTTCGTATACTCATGCGTGGGCCTTACCAAGACATTTGCAACTGCACCCGTCTCAACGATTTCGCCTTTCCTCATGACAATCATTTCATCCGCAGCGTCAGCAACGACATCCAGATCATGGGTAATGATCAACACTGTCGTCCCCCTTTCATTCAACAGACGGAGCCATTTCAGAAATTCCTTTTGCACGACTTTATCGAGTGCGGACGTCGGTTCATCTGCTATGAGCAAGGCTGGTTCAACATACAGTGCGCAAGCAATCATGCACCGTTGCAGCATGCCGCCCGATAATTCGAATGGATATCGGTCCAGTATGTCTGCAGACAAGCTCAGCTTTCCGAGAATCTCCTTCATTTCCTTTCGAAAGCTAGCTTGATCATCCCCGACCCTTCCTGCGGAAAATGCAAACAGCTGTCGATCCATCTTCACGCTTGGATTGAAGCTGTTCAACGCATCTTGAAAGATGGTGAAAAAATCCTTTTTCCGCAATGCCGACATTTCTTCATTCGTCGCGTTCAGCAAGTCCAAGCCATTGAAACGCAGTTCCCCGGAAGCACGCGCACCTGCCGGCAACATCCTTAGCATTGCCGCAACCGTCATGCTTTTCCCGCTGCCGCTTTCGCCGATCATCGCTGTAATTTTCCCTTTCGGAATAAAAAACGAGCTTTTCTTCACCACAGTCGCACCATTGATGTCGATTGATAAATCTTTTGCCTCAAGCATGGAACCGCCCCCTTCCTGGATCCTTCAACGCTTCGCCGATGAAGTTAATGGAAAGGATCGTTATGAAGATTAGCAATCCAGGGAATACCCCGATCCACCAAGCTCCTATCAATAAATCATTTTGGGCATTGTACAACATATTCCCCCACGATGGCACCGAAGGAGGGATGCCGACTCCAAGGAAACTGAGCGACACTTCGATGAATACCGCTCCTGCCAAATTGAAGATTGTTACGACGAAAAGCGGTGGCAAACTATTGCGTAACAGATGCCCCGTAATGATTTTCCATACCGGTGTGCCGAACATTTTCGCCATCTTCACATATTCCGCATCCTTCAGCCGGATGAACTCCGAGCGGACGATCCGGGCCGTCGTAAACCAGCCCGTAACGCCGATGATGAACGTCATCCCCCACATGCCTCCTTGCATGATCGCCTGGAACGCCAAGACGAAAATAAGGGAAGGGATTGAGATAAGCGCTTCCAGTATCCGCATCATGGCACTATCTGTCCACCCGCCGACATACCCGCTAATTCCTCCGTAAACAACGCCGATAACGAACGATATCACTACCGACAAGCCCGCAACTGCCAATGTCACTTTTCCGCCATGCAATAAACGCGAAAAGACATCCCGGCCGAGATGGTCCGTCCCTAACAGATGGCCCTCTCCCGGAGGCGAATATACTGCATCCAAATCCATTTTATTCACCGGTTGTGTTGCTAGTAGATCCGAACAAAGCGTCAAGGCGAGGATCAAGCCGAGAAGCGAGCACCAGAAGACAAGTTTCTTCCTTGATTTCATCCGCCCAACTCCCCTTTCCGAAGCTTCGGATCCAGCATGTACATGAGCACGTCAATGACAAACAAGCTGATGACGACAATCAGGCCTGTCAGCATGATGCCGCCCATCAGCAGTGGATAATCCTTCACCATGACGGATTTCACGAGCATTTGGCCGAGACCCGACCAGGAAAACAAAGCTTCCACAATGACGGAGCCGCCGAAAAACGAAGGAATTGTTATTCCGAGATAGTTTAAATAAGGGATAAAGGCATTCCGCAAGACACCACGTCTAATTTCATTCTCTTCCACTCCGTTTGCCCTTGCTGCCATCACATAATAGCTTCTGATCTCAGTCTTGACACTTTCTTGTAGGAAGCGTGCGTACAAGCCGACATGTGTCAACACGATGACGGATGCAGGCATGATGAGATGCTTTATTTTATCAACAAAATCGCCATCCCCACCTAGGCTTCTCGTTCCGGACGACGGCAAGATACCAAGCGTGACAGCGAATATATAAATGAATAAAATTCCAAGCCAAAACGCCGGGATGGAAGAAGATGCAATGCTGAATGCGGACAGGCCCCTGTCCAGCAACGATCCGGGTCTCATGCCCGCCGCCATTCCTAGCCAGATCGATCCGATAATAATGAAAAACATCGATGCACCGAACAACAGCAACGTATTCGGCAACCGCTCCCCAAGAATCGAAGCGACCGGACGTCCCTCTTTCGCGGACATGCCAAGATTCCCTTGCACCGTCTCCTTCAACCATGCCCCATATTGGACAATCAATGGACGATCAAGCGCAAAGGCCTTGCTGATTCGCTCTTTTTCTGCAGCGGTCAACGTTTGAGCATTGCCCCCGTAATACGCCGTCGCGGAGCTTCCCGGACTTGCATGCATAATGAAAAAAGAGAGGAAGCTCACGATGAAGAGGACGAGTGCCCCCAACATCATGCGCTTCCCAACCCATTTAACGGTCATTCCACTTCCACTCCTCGACGTTCCAAAGGAAGCCGGAGCCGTGATGACCTAGCGTACGCTCCTTCACGCCTTCGATATTTCCGTGAACGCCATAAACTGCATTGACATAAGCGATAAATGCGAATGCCGGATCGTTCGCCAATTCTTCTTGGAATGCCATATAGCTTGCTTGCCGTTCCTTCTCATCCATTGATAAACGACCTTTTTCAAGCAATGCATCCACTTTTTCATTCGAATAGCTGCCGTAATTATAACCGGACCCCGTTAAACTCGATTCCGCCGAATGGAACAAGATGTACGTATGATGATCCGCGTCATACGGACTGCCCCATCCGATCATGAAAGCATCTGTCTCTTCAATCGTGATAGCGCTCCAGTCAAGCGCCGCCACGTCGACATCCGCACCGATTGACTTGAATCCCTCGGCAACATAATTCGCCATATTGACACGCACAGCGTCTGATGCAGGCGCCGTAATCGTGAAGCTCAGCTTCTGGCCATCCTTATAACGGAAGCCGTCGTCCGCCTTTTCCCAACCTGCTTCATCCAGCAATTGTTCAGCTCGCCCGACGTCATAGCTGTACTTTTCAATGTTCTCATTATGAAAGGCATGCTTCTGAAGCGGCGAATATGCCTCTTCCCCGAATCCCTTCAAAATCCCTTTCACAATTTGAGCCCGATCGATGGCGAAACTGAATGCCTGCCGAACCCGTACATCTTGCCACAGATCGTTTTGCATATTGAAAAGGATTCCGCGGTAGTCCGCAGTATCGATATTGTAGATCTTCACTTGATCCCGCTTTTCCAATTCACCGACTTGCACCGGATCCAGCAAGGCGATATCGACCTCGCCTGAAGCCAATTGCAATGCCCGCACATTGCTGTCAGGGATGAATTTGAAAATGACTTTCTCGATAGACGGCTTCGTGCCATGAAAATCCTTATATGCTTTCAACGTCAAGCTGTTGCCTCGATCCCATCGGTCGAATTCATACGGACCTGCACCGATTGGATGGCTATTGAAGTCCGCCGTCCGCATATCCACGCCGTCAAACGCGTGCTTCGGCAAAATCGGCAATGTCAACTTATCCAAAATCGGCGTGAAAGGACGTTTCAGCTTCAGTTCGAATTTGTAGTCATCGATTTTTTTCAACGACTCCACTTCAATGAAGTCAGACTTCAGGAATGAAGCATTCCTGTCATCCAAAACACTTTCGATCGTAAAGATGACATCATCCGCAGTAAGCGGTTCACCGTCGTGAAATTGGATGTCCTCCCTCAATTTGAAAGTATATGTTAGCTTGTCATCCGACATGTTGAATGTCTCTGCAATGTCAGTTTTCGGTTCATTGTTTTCATCAAAACGGAATAGCCCGCGGAAAAGAAGCGCGTCCACATTCGTCTCCTCAAGTATCGGATTCAGCCCATCGAACTCGGCTTCCGAAGCATAGATGAGGCTGTTTTCCTTCACGGCGGACGACTCTTTTTTCCCGCATCCGGCGACGGCGACGAGCAAAAGCATACCGATTATAACTATCATTAATTTACGTTTATCCATAGTTTCCCCCGTCTTAAATGAGTGCTGCCAGCTCGGAAAATACCCGTTTCATTTCCTGCTGCAGTCTCCATTGATTCACCCCTAGAAAACGGCAATGCACCGCATTTCCCGCTAACCTTGTCACGCCAGCTCTTAATCCGTTACCAACATTCATTGCTTCCTGGATTGCCCGCAGATCGATTTCATCAGCCTGTTCCGAAACGAGCCAAATGGATCCGACATACAATGCCTCTTCAAGTAAACCAAGCCCATTGAGATGCAGATTCTCCGGGACGAAATGAAGGCTGTCAAAAGCGAGCAGCTCCTCTTCGACGTAGATCTTCATCATTGATTTTAATGAAGAGAAATCGAATACTTCCCCACGCATCTCCCGACCTGGTGCGATGATCTCACCCCAAAGCAAAGTAGCGCCTTTCGCGAGACGGATTGTCGTTTCCATCTGGAACTTGGAATCCGCGAATGGGATGATGACTTCAGGCATCCATTCAAGACGCGCCTCTTCAGCAAGCTCTACGTCAATCTTTTGCACACAAGTTTCACCTGTATGCGACCGGTACACTTTCAATGCTGATTGCTGGATGATTCGCGCCTTGCTGCCAGGTAAAAGCCGGATGGATATATCATTGCGGTCGCCTGCCACCATGCCGCCAGACGACTCCATCACATAGACCGTCGCCGTAGGGTCATCGCCTTCGTATAGCTCACGGCTCGCCTTCAAAGGAGGCTGCTGGAATACATGCGGCATCCGGGTATAGCCTCTTCTTGGCTCAAACACCATATCAAGCTTTCCGTTATGGTGCCTCCGTGCCACTTTACTCACCACTTGCTGTTCCCGCGCCTTCTAACAACATGTTCCGTTTGATCCAATCGACGATCTGATCGACGTTTTTCCGTGTCCGGACATCCGCCAAGACGTAAGGACGGCCGCCTCTCATCTTCTTCACGTCACTCTCGTACAGTTCAAGATCAACGCCGACATGCGGTGCAAGGTCCGTTTTATTGACCAATAAAAGATCGGATCTCGTTAACGCTGGACCGCCTTTTCTTGGAATATCCTGTCCTTCCGCAACGTCGATCACGTAGATATACCCATCTACAAGCTCAGGGCTGAATGTTGCCGATAAGTTGTCCCCGCCGCTCTCAACGAAAACGATATCTAGATCTTCGAATCGTTCCTTCAACTCATCAATCGCCGCGAAGTTCATGGAAGCATCTTCACGGATCGCCGTATGCGGACATCCGCCAGTCTCCACACCAAGAATCCTATTTTCACCCAACACACCGTGTTTCATTAGGAATTGAGCATCTTCGCGTGTATATATATCATTCGTAATAACTGCTACGTTATAGTCTTCATGCATTGCACGGGTCAATGCGTCGACGAGCGATGTTTTGCCCGATCCGACGGGACCCCCGATTCCAATACGTACTGGTTTCATATATAGAAACGCCTCCTGTCATGAAATGAATAATCTTGAATGTAAATATTCGTGCTTCATCGATGCAAGCTCGATGCCAAGTGCATTGTTGCTAATGTCCGCTTCCTGCAAACCCGCGACAATCCCGGCAGCTACAACGACCTTTTCGGCCAATTGATGCATCGCCTGCACGCCTGTGTTTTGCCCGAACGGCACTGCACGCACTGCGTTTGTGACGAGCCCGTTCACCGATGAGAATAAATATGAAAGGACGGCATAATGCGCATCGACATCATTGACAGCGCAATAAATGCCGTAAAGGATCGCATAATGTCCTTTTATTTCATTCGCACCGATTCGGTTTTTCCACTCGTCAAAAAAAGCATCCTCGACGAGCGGGGATACAGTTTTGATGAACTGCCTGCCCAAATTGACGCTTGCATCCCTGGATTCTTTAGCGAGCTTGATCGCCCCGCAAAGGTTTTCCAAGTGCAGCAGCCGGTCGACATCCCGATTCTTCGCTGCCTTATGCGCTTCCTGTATGAGAATCGCATCGCCATATACGAGATTCTGATGAAGGAAATTTGAACAAAAAGCAATCAGCTCTTCCTTCGTCCGAATTTCATCCTCTTGGATATATGTCTCCATCCCGTAAGATTGTGTATACGTGCCGATCGGGAATGCCGAATCGTGGATTTGAAGCAGCCGTAAAAATTGTATATCAGTGGGAATGGCCACGGTATTTGAAAGGTTGCTTGAATCGTCGTTCTGTCGTCTCATACTCCACACCCACCTCATTCAATAATGGCGCCAACGTGTGATCTGCGCGGACGACAATTTCATCCTGTTCGATCAAAGCAGGGGTATGGCGATTGCCAAGTTCGAAAGCGGCCTTACCCATTTCGACCATATTCTTTGGCCGGATGACGATGACCGGTTCCATTTTCGTCCGGATCGCAATGCAACGTTCGTCGTCTTCGAATAGCAGGTCGCCGTATTGCAACGGCTCTTCCTGATCGATTCGCAATGCGACATCCGTGCCTTCTGTCGTCTCCGTCCGCAAAATCCGCTTGCTTAATTCTTCCCATTCCAGTTCGACCCATTCGATGCGTTTTCCTGGAATTTCTGCTGCATCACCGATATTGCCTATGATTTTTTCTATTAGCATCTTGCATTCTCCTTCTTTGCAAAGACTCTAGTTCAAGTAAGTTAACATCCAGACTCCGGGGGCCAGGGGCTCGGATCATAAGGCAAAGCCGCTTCGTGGAAAAACCGTCCCACTGCGCGTCTTCGCCTTATGTCTGTCGCCCCTAGGCAGGCACCCTCCGCTTTAGAATAGGAAATACCTCTGTGCCATAGGTAAAACATCGACTGGTTCGCATGTGGCGAGTTCTCCGTCGATTTTCACTTCGTATGTCTCCGGATCTACATCGATTACTGGCATTTCGCTATTATGCTTCATGTCCGCTTTAGATACGTTTCGGCAATTTTTCACCGTTCCGATCATCTTCTTCAGTCCGAGCTGTTCCGGAAGACCTTCTTCCACCGCAATTTTCGGTAGGAATGTCATAGAGGAATTTTGTGGGCCTTGGCCGTGGTAGCCGTACATCCGGCGTCCCATGTACGGTTGCGGCGTCGGAATCGAAGCGTTCGGATCTCCTGTTGCTGCGTACACCGCAATTCCGCCTTTAATGACAACTGATGCCTTGATGCCGAAAAATGCAGGTTCCCATAAAACGATATCCGCCAATTTCCCTTCCTCGATAGAGCCGACCTCATGCGAGATTCCTTGGGCAATAGCAGGGTTGATCGTATATTTTGAGATATAACGTTTGACGCGGTAATTGTCATTGTCTTTCTCTTCATCTTGCGGAAGAGGGCCGCGCTGCTTCTTCATTTTATCCGCCGTCTGCCACGTCCGGATCGCCACTTCTCCTACACGGCCCATCGCCTGGGAGTCGGATGACATAATGCTTAAGATTCCGAGATCCTGCATAATGTCCTCAGCCGCGATTGTTTCTGGACGAATACGCGAATCTGCGAAAGCGACGTCTTCTGCTACATCGCGTTTCAAATGGTGGCACACCATGAGCATGTCCATATGCTCATCGATCGTATTGACAGTAAACGGCTTTGTCGGGTTCGTCGATGCCGGCAATACGTTCGGCAATGACGCCATCTTCAACTGGTCCGGCGCGTGTCCCCCGCCAGCTCCCTCCGTATGGAATACGTGGATGACCCGTCCATTGATCGCATTGATCGTATCCTCTACGAAGCCAGCCTCATTCAACGTATCGGAGTGCAAGGCGATTTGAATATCATATTCATCCGCCACTGACAAGCTTTGATCCAATGCATGTGGAGTTGCTCCCCAGTCCTCATGCACCTTCATGCCAATTGCGCCAGCCCGGATCTGCTCAACAAGCGGCCCTGGAAAAGCGGCGCTTCCCTTCCCGAAAATACCTATATTCAACGGAATGTCCTCAATTTGCTGAAGCATCCGATGCAAATGCCATTTCCCCGGCGTCACCGTAGTTGCAGTGGAACCTGCCGCTGGGCCTGTCCCACCGCCGATGAATGTAGTCGTTCCGGCATTCAACGCGACATCGACCTGTTGCGGACTAATGAGGTGGATATGCGTGTCAATTGCACCCGCTGTTGCAATCAAACCTTCTCCCCCATACACTTCCGTACCGACACCGATGATCATACCTTGATCGACACCGTCCATCGTATTTGGGTTCCCGGCCTTACCAATACCGACGATCCTTCCGTTCCTAATCCCGATGTCCGCCTTGACGATTCCTGTATGGTCAATAATTGTGGCATTTGTAATAACCGTATCGAGCACACCATCTTCAGCAGTCTTTTCGCCGTTCTGTCCCATCGATACGCGAAGGGATTTTCCGCCGCCAAAAATACCTTCGTCTCCATACGTCGTATAATCTTTTTCAATTTCAATCCACAAATCGGTATCCGCTAAACGGACCTTGTCACCCACAGTCGGGCCGAACATTCTTGCATATTGCTCGTGTGTAATTCTCACTTAACTGTCAGCTCCTTTAAATCCGCCATCCGACGCCTTCTCAACAATTTCATCCTTTTTGTGAGTGGAACCTTCCGTCAAATTATTTAAACCGAATACGTGGCGCCTTCCGCCAAACTCGACAAGCTCCACTTCCTTCTCTTCGCCCGGCTCAAAACGTACAGCGGTACCGGAAGGAATATTCAAATGCATTCCGACCGAATCTTCACGATCGAATTCAAGAAATTTATTAACTTCAATAAAATGGAAGTGAGACCCGACTTGAATCGGACGATCACCTGTATTCGCAACAGTCACCGTCTTCGTTTCACGTCCCACATTGATTTCAATCCACCCATCAGCCGGTTTGATTTCTCCTGGTTTCAAACGAAAAACCCCCTCTATTTATTGAATTGGATGATGCACTGTGACTAGTTTTGTCCCATCAGGGAACGTACACTCGATTTGTACGTCCTTCACCATATCTTCGACGCCTTCCATGACATCGTCAACCGTCAGCAACTGCTTACCTTCACTCATCAATTGCCCAACGGACTTTCCGTCACGAGCACCTTCCATAATAAAATGGCAAATATAAGCCACAGCCTCGGGATAATTCAACTTCACCCCGCGCTCCTTACGCTTGATAGCGAGCTCTCCAGCCACATGCAACATAAGTTTTTCCTGTTCAACTGGTGATAACCTCAACGAAAAACACCCCCGATTTTTAATCAGACATTTTAGATAACTATAGGCAGTATTCTACTCTTGCTACCTATTCTATTCAATTTTTTAGATTTCTTGTGTCATGCAAGGACATGCATTAAAGGACGTAGCTCGTCCGAAATGATTGGGACCTGGCAAGAAGCAGGTCGAAAGAGGGAAATGGGGAATTGCAACGATACTATTATAAGATAACGGAATTTCCTTGGCAACTTTAACGGAAACCGGTAATTTTTTCTGGGGAATTAACAAAAAGTCGTCTTGAATAAATCAGGACGACTCAAAATGTAGACAAAGTCGTTCTTTGACTTTGTCTACACGCAATTTTAGGGTTAATTACGCCTAATAGACATATCCCTCAACCTGATTGAAAACGCTTGTCATCCTAGGCGCGAAGTGGAGCGAAGACGCGAATAGAACTAAAGTTCATGAGCGGACGAGCGACACGAGCAACAACGGATGCGAGCGTTTGTCAACAGGCTGAGTCGTCCTGAATAAATCAGCACGACCCTACCGGCACCTTCGCCGCATCCGCGCGCTTTATTACTTCCTCGTCATGCAAGTGGCAGGCGACGAAATGCCCTTCTTCCTTCTCGAGCCATTTCGGCTTCAACTCTCCGCAGACCGGCATTGCATATGGACAGCGTGTCCGGAAAACGCAGCCGGACGGCGGATTGATCGGGCTCGGCAGCTCGCCTTGCAACAGAATCCGTTCCCGCGACTCTTCGATATCCGGATCCGGAATCGGGATTGCCGACAGAAGCGCTTCCGTGTAAGGATGCAACGGCTTGTCATAAAGCTGCGCGCTCGTAGTGAGCTCCACCATATGCCCTAAATACATGACACCGATCCGGTTTGAGATGTATTTGACCATCGACAAATCGTGCGCGATGAACAAATACGTCAGTCCCTTCTCCCGTTGCAGCCGTTGGAGCAGTTTAACAACTTGCGCCTGCACAGACACATCGAGCGCGGAAATCGGCTCATCCGCAATGATGAATTCCGGATCGAGCGCGAGCGAACGGGCAATGCCGATACGCTGCCGTTGACCGCCGGAAAACTCATGAGGATAGCGGTTTGCATGATCACGATTCAAGCCGACGTCCTCGAGCAACTCATTCACACGTGCCCGCATTTCCGCCTGCGTCTTATACATTCCGTGAATTTGCATCGGCTCCGCGATGATCTCGTATACAGTGGAACGGGGATTTAATGAGGCGTACGGATCTTGGAAGATCATCTGCATCTTCTTTAGAAAGCGCTGCCGTTCGCTGTCGGTCATCGTATGGACGCTGCGCCCTTCGTACAGCACCTCGCCGTCCGTTTTGTTGTACAAGCCCAGAATCGTCCGTCCCGCAGTCGATTTGCCACAGCCCGATTCGCCTACAAGCCCGAACGTCTCCCCTCTGAAAATGTCGAAACTGATGCCATCGACTGCCTTCAACTTCAACCCTTTTCCTACGTCAAAATGGCGTTTTAAACCCTTTACGGATAAAATCACATCTCCAGCCATTCAATTTCCCCCTTCATCGTCGCCATATCGGCGGACTGCACATAGTTCCCGCTCAAGCTTCGAACCTTCCAATTTCAATAGCTCGATTGATTGCCCTGTCGACGGAGAATGCAGAAGCAATCCATTGCCGTAATAGAACCCGACGTGCCGGACATTGCCTTTCCCTTCATCATTCGCAAAGAACAATAGATCTCCTTTTTCCCATCGCTCCGGCTTATCCATCGGCACTTCCTCACCGCTTTTCGCTTGGTCCCCGGCATCCCTTGGAATGAAATGCCCGCAAGCCTTCAGCATATTGTACGTGAAGCCCGAACAATCAAAGCCGTATGAGGACATGCCGCCCCAGAAATACGGAAGATCCAAATAGGCAAGTCCCTCTTCGACAGCCGCAGACGCTTTCCGCTTTTTGAATTGGTGGACGGAAGGTGCCCGCATGATATCCGTTTTCAGCACCAACGCCTCCCCATCCGGCGTCTCCACGTGGAAGTGGTCTTCGCTTTCATCGGTCATCGGCAGAATCGTATTGAACGGCACGATCATGAGCGGCGTCCCGTCCGGATTCCATAATTGCGATTTTGCGACCGCCACTCTCACGAATCCACCGGCTTCCGCTAATCGAGCCGACTTTTTCAATTGATGCAACGGCACCCATCCCGGATAGCCTCGTTCATCTTTCCTTGACGGCTGCCATACCGCAATGACCTTCGCCCAATCGCCCTCAATTTCGTCGACGATGACCGGCTCGCCATACAAAAGTTGCGTCTGCACCCGATTGCCATTACAAAGATCGAGCCGTTGTTCATAAGCAAGCTTCTCAAGCCATTTATTCAGATGAAGCGGATTGGAAACACCGTCTGCGTCCACTTCCCGCGCGGATTCCGGCGAAGTCCAGACCGTCGCGACCGGTACTGCACACGTATACATATTCACTGTCAACTCCGTCATTTTCCTGCCCCCTTCCCGATCAGTTCCATTCCTTCCTGATCCAATCCGAGCCCCGTCCCTTCAGGCAACCGGATGACCCTTCCTTCATAGACGATTCCCCCAGCGACAATATCCTCCGCAAGCATAAGCGGCGCATCGAAATCGAATCTCGTAATGTTCGGCTGGCTTGCAGCCAAATGGGCTGCTGCGGTAATGCCGAGCTTCGTCTCAATCATGCTTCCGACCATGCATTCAACCCCGTACGTTTCGGCCAGCGCATTGATCTTCAACGCCTCATGGATCCCGCCAGATTTCATAAGCTTTATGTTAATTAAATCCGCTACCCGCCGCTCCAAAACACGGAGTGCATCTTTCGGTGAAAAGACGCTCTCATCCGCCATGATCGGCGTGATTGTATGATTCGTCACATACAGAAGCCCCTCGATATCATCCGCAGGCACCGGCTGTTCAATCAATTCGATATCGAGTCCGGCGTCTTCCATCTTACCGATCGCAAAGACTGCCTCTTTCGGTCTCCACCCTTGGTTCGCATCAAGCCGAATTTTAGGATCTTTCCCGACCCTTTCCCGAATCGCCCGGATACGCTCGATATCCTCGCCAATATCCCCTATGCCGACTTTCACTTTCAACACATTGAAGCCGTCAGCAATGTAACGCTCCGCGTCATCCGCCATTTCGGCCGCGTCATTGACACTTACCGTGAAGTCAGTTTCGATTTTCTCGCGGAATCCGCCGAGCAGTTGATAGAGCGGCAATCCCGCCAACTGGCCAAGCAGATCATGGATAGCCATGTCGACCGCGGCCTTCGCACTTGTATTGCGGACGATCGACCGTTTGAGCAGGCGGAAGACCTCCTCGCGATTTCGGACATCCACCCCTATCAATAGTGGCGCAATCACTTCTTCAATCGTGTATGTAATGCTTCCGAGGGAGTCGCCTGTAATGACGTGGGTCGGAGGCGCCTCCCCCCAACCGATACGCCCGTCTTCACTCGTTATCTTGACGTAGATTGCGTACGCCGTAGTCACCGTTCGGAGTGCTGTTTTAAACGGCTTTGTCAACGGCACGGCGACAGGAATTGTTTCGATTGATCGGATGCGCAATCATTCCACCCCCGGCAAAATCGTCAATGTCTTTTTGTCAGCATCCAGCTTCGCATCGACCCCTAGGGGAATCGCGAAATGCGGCTCGCAGTGGCCTATCTTGAAGCCCTCCACAACCGGCTTCCTTAAATCACCTAGATAATGGTGGAACACTTCATCCAACGACAAGGTATTCTTTTGTTTCTTCGGTTCTGCGTCTGAGAAATCCCCGATGACGATGCCCGATGCATCAGCAAATTTGCCTGCCATGCGCAATTGGTTTAACATCCCATCGATTCGATACGGTTCCTCGCCAATGTCTTCAATGAAGAGCAGCTTGCCCTTCGTATCGACTTCGAATTTCGTCCCGATCGTGTCCGCGAGCAGCGATAAATTGCCTCCGACAAGTTCGCCTTGCGCAATGCCCCCGGCAAGCGCGGTCAATGGGGAAATTTCTTCCGAATAATGAATTTCCATCGGTTCGAACAGCTGTTGGAACATTTTTGCGGATAGCTCATGGAAAGTATCTTTTCCGACGCAAGATGCGAGCATCGGGCCATGAAAGGTGACGAGATTCGAATATAAACCTATTGCGGTGTGGAGGAATGTTATGTCGCTGAATCCCCAGAACACTTTCGGGTTTTCCCGGATCAGTTGCAAATCCAATCGATCGGTGTAGCGTGCAGACCCGTAGCCGCCCCCCGCGCAAATGATGCCGCTGATGGACGGGTCCGCGAACATTGCTTCCAAGTCCTTCAGCCGTTCATCATCCGTCCCCGCCAAATAGCCGTTAACATTTTTCACATGTTGTCCGAATTTCCATTTCAGGCCAAGCTGCTCCAAGAAAGCGAGCGAGCGTTCAAGATTTTCTTGATTCGGAGGGCTAGATGGCGCAACGATTCCAATTGTATCCCCCGGTAGTAGCCTTTTCGGTCGTATTCTCAATTCCCTGCACCTCTTTCAATCAAAATCATAGTAATGACGCATAACTTCATCCAAAAACGCATAAACGCATTGAAATGCGCATAAATCTTTACAATCACGCATATCTACGCCGATACACGCATAAATCATGGCAATTACGCATTACCGTGCCGATATACGCATAAAACGCTGCATCCACGCATAAATGGCCCAAAATCACGCATAACTCTGTCCAAATACGCATAATTGGAAAATCGCGGCGCCATGACGGACACCGCGACTTGTGCATTAGTTCTTATCTGCGTATTTCAAGTCGACGTAGCCGACAGGGTGGCGCAGGATTCCGGAAACGCCCGGTTTTTCAAGTGATGTCGAGTTGTAGAAGTATAGTGGGAATACAGGCATTTCATCCATTAGAAGTGTATCGGCCTGTTTCAGCAATTCCCAACGTTTGTTTTCGTCTGTTTCGTTCTTGATGTCCGCGATCAGCTTATCATAATCCGCGTTTGACCATGTTGTACGGTTCATGGAAGAGCCGGTGATGAAGCTTTCAAGCGCGTTCACAGGGTCTGCATAGTCATGCAGGAAAGAGGAACGGGACATTTGGTATTTGAACTCTTTTTGCTCAGAAAGGAAGACTCCGCTTTCCACGTTTTGCAGCTCAGCGTCAACTCCGAGCACTTCCTTGAATTTGGATTGAAGTGCAATGGCGATGTTCTGATGTGATTCACTCGTATTATATGAAAGTGTTATTTTAGGAAGCTCCGTATAGCCTTCCTCTTTCATTCCTTCTTCCAAGAGTTGTTTTGCTTTTTCAGGATTAAAGGAAACGAGGTCGCCTACGGAATCACGGAATTCTTTGCCGTCCGGCCCGATGAATCCGTATGTGACGAAACCGTGTGCCGGCTTTTCACCATTTTTCGTTACAAAATTGACGATTTCCTCTTGATCGACCGCATATGCGAATGCTTGACGGATCTTTTTGTTCGTGAATGGTTCCATTGAAGTGTTGAAGCGGTAGAAATATAAGCCCGCTTGGTCATCGATGCGAAGTTCTTCGCTGTCTTTCAATTGGTCCGCGATTTCAGACGGTACGCCTGTCACGTCCAATTCATTCGCTTGATACATTTGATATGCTGTCGTTGTGTCGTTGACCATCGCCCAGTGGACTTTATCCAACTTGACTGCATCCGCATCCCAATAATGTTCGTTCTTTTCGAATTCAAAGCTGACGTCATGATCCCATTTGCTCAGTTTAAATGGACCGTTCCCTACGAATGTTGCAGCTTCCGTGTGCCAAGTAGGATCAGCAGACGCCACTTTTTCGTTGATTGGGAAGAAGCTTGGGTTTGTAATGATGTTCAAGAATGCTTCGTTCGGTGAAGTCAATTTAACAACAAATGTTTTTTCATCTTGTGCTTCGATAGCGATGTCATCTGCAGAGCCTTCCCCGTTATTGTACGCTTCCGCTCCTTCGATGAAGTACGCTAGGAATGCTGCTGGTGATGCTGTTTCCGGATTCAACATATGCTTCCATGCGAATACGAAATCTCCCGCTACGACCGGATCGCCATTCGACCATTTTGCGCCATCACGGATCGTGAATGTATACGTCAATCCATCTTCGGAAATATCGATTTTTTCAGCTGTCGCCTCGACCGCTTTATGGTCCTTATCCAGGCGTGTCAGACCTTCCATAATATTGTTAAGCGCGCTCCAAGACACTGCGTTGAACCCGATAGACGGATCGAATGATGTCGGCTCCTCCCCGTTATTCATTAGAAGGATTTTCTCCTTGGATGCCGCCTCTTCTGTCTTGCCTTCTTCTTTTCCTTTATCCGTAGACGTAGTGTCGGCGGGTTTTTCCTTATCCTTGCCCGCGTCCTTGTTTGCGGTACATGCCGCAAGTACGAGCGCGAGCATTGCCACCATCAAAAATGTTAACCATTTCTTCATTCCAAAAGCCCCCTTTGTTTGTATATGACTTGCAAAGCACTTTCGTGCGAAAAACCTTAATTGTGGCCGAACAATTTCTTCGCCCGCTCATCCTGCAGCCAGCAATCGACGGCGTGCGTATTGGACAAGTCGGTCGTCGCCGGGTAGATGCGATCACATACTTCCATGGCAAACGGACATCTTGCTGTGAACGGACATCCGATCGGCGGTGCGAATAGATCCGGCGGCGTCCCTTCGATTGGTTGAAGCTCCTCCTCCTTCAGATCGAGCCGCGGAACGGAAGCGAGCAACCCTTTTGTATAAGGGTGTTGCGGTGTGTAAAACACTTCCCGCTTTCCCCCTATTTCAATGACTTTCCCCGCATACATGACCGCAATCCGATCTGCGATTTTTGCAACGACGCCTAAATCATGTGTAATGAGAATGATCGAAACACCTGTTCTTCCCTGAATTTCCTCGAACAGCTCTAGGATCTGCGCCTGGATTGTCACGTCCAGAGCAGTCGTTGGCTCATCAGCAATGAGCAGTTCAGGCTCACAGATCAGAGCAATCGCAATGACGATCCGCTGACGCATCCCACCGGAAAACTGATGGGGATATTGCCTCATCCTTTCCTCGGGATTTGGGATGCCGACCACTTCCAGCAGCTTGATTGCTTTTTCGCGCGCTTCGGCTTTACTAACTTTTTGGTGGGTCCGCAATCCTTCCGTCAACTGCTCCCCAATTTTGAGGGTCGGATTCAAAGCGGTCATCGGATCTTGGAAGATCATCGAAATGTCGACCCCTTGCACTTTCCTCATGTCGGATTTATCGAGCTTCGTCAAATCCTTCCCTTTAAAGAGGACACTTCCGTTTTTAATGCGTCCCGCCGGTTTAGGAATGAGCCCCATAATCGTATTCGCGGTGACGCTTTTACCACATCCCGATTCCCCGACAATCGCAAGCGTCTCCCCTTTATACAGGTCGAACGAAACGCCGCGAAGAGCCTGCACTTCCCCTCCGAATGTCTTGAATGACACGTGCAGATCCTTGACGGATAGCATGACATCCGTAAACGTTTTCGTGCGCTTGCCCAATCGGTCCGGTTCCGGAGCGACTGCGGTTCCGCCTTGATTTTCATCTATCGGTGCATATTTTCTATCTTCCAATCCATTCACCCCCTCAGTTTCGGATCAAGTGCGTCTTGCATACCGTCTCCGAGGACGTTAAATGCAAACATAGTCATTGATATAAAGAACGCAGGGAAGAATAACCTCCACCAATGTCCTGACAGGATGACCGGCAACGCGTCGTTCGCCATGACTCCCCAGCTCGCCACAGGCGCTTGGATTCCAAGCCCGATGAAGCTTAGGAAGGCTTCCGCGAAAATCGCACTCGGCACTGTCAATGTCATTTGGACAATAATTGGTCCCATCGTATTCGGAAGCAGATTTTTCCGTATGATCCTCGGTGTTTTCGCTCCGAATGATTTTGATGCAGTGACAAATTCATAGTTTTTGATTTGCAGCACTTGTCCTCTGACAATCCTGGCCATCCCGACCCATCCAGTGATCGTGAGTGCGACGATGATTGTCGTCAAACTCGGACCCATGATGACCATTAATAGAATGACAACGAGCAAATGTGGAAGCCCGTAGAGGATTTCAATGATTCGCATCATGACAGTGTCTGTCCTGCCGCCCTTATAACCACTGATCCCGCCGTAGATGATGCCGATGAAAAAGTCGATTAACGCCGCAGCAACACCGACGAACAGCGAAACGCGGGCGCCGTGCCAAGTTCTCGTGAAGACGTCCCATCCTTTGTCATCCGTTCCAAACCAATGGTTCGAAGATGGCGGCAAATTTTGGTTTGCATATTGAGTCGTCTCTAAATTATGCGGCGACAGGATCGGAGCGAAGATTGCAAATAACGTCAGGATAATTAAGAACACCAAACCGCCCATCGCCATTTTATTCTTACGTAATCTGCGCCAGGCATCCTTCCAATAGGAAAGCGACGGACGCACGACGGATTCCGCTTTCTCTGCATCCTTGCCTTTCGGTTTGAACCATTCATCCGGGGCTTGCACCTTTTGCTGATGACTAACCATCACGCATCACCTTCCTTTCGGTGAAGTTTAATGCGCGGATCAAGGAATCCATAGACGATATCTACTAAAAACAACATGAATACGAGGAACGCGCTATAGAATACGGTCGAGCCCATGATGACCGGATAGTCCCGGTTATTGATGCTCTCGACGAAATATTTTCCCATGCCCGGTATTGCGAAAATCTTTTCGATGACGAAAGTTCCCGTCAAAATCCCCGCAAGCATCGTCCCCATGATTGTGACAATCGGCATTAATGCATTGCGCAACGCATGGCGAAGTACGATGCGTACCGGTGATAATCCTTTCGCCCTCGCCATCTTCATATAATCCTGCGTCAGTACTTCCAGCATGCTTGACCGTGTTAGACGCGCGATAATTGCAGTCGGACCCGTTGCCAGCGCCAATGTCGGCAAGATCATATGGAGAGGGCTGCTCCATGTAGCTGGTGGGAGGAGACTCCAGTTGACCGCTACCTGCTGGATCAACACCGTCGCCAATACGAAGTTCGGGACGGATATTCCGATAACCGCGAACGCCATCGCCGCATAATCGATGAGGCCGTTATGCCGCAAGGCGGCAAAGGTGCCTAATGTAATCCCTGAGAGGACTGCCACAAGGATGGTGACCATTCCTAGCTCGAATGATATCGGAAAGCCTCTCGCCAGCAATGTGTTCACCGACTCGTTCGGCTTTTTAATGGAAGGGCCGAAGTCAAATGTTGCAATCGACTTCAAATAATGTGCGTATTGTACATGTGTCGGTTGGTCGAGCTTATAGAACTTTTCCAAGTTCGCCTGGATTGTCGGGTTCGATGTCCGCTCTTCGTCGAACGGCGAACCAGGTATTGAATGCATCAAGAAAAATGTCAACGTCGCGATAATGAGGATTGTCGCAATCATCATGAAGAATCTTTTTACTATGTAAATTGCCATGCGCCACTCCCCCTTAGCAGAACTTTGTTTGCATTGCCAACTCGACCATGACGAGCATCGCCCGGTACGCTTCTAATATATCTTTCGCTTCAAATTTCACGATTGTAGTCCCTGGCTCGATTTCACATCCAGGCATGAGCGCGGCCCATTCCGCTTGACCATAATTCGTTAATTCGATGCGCAACACCGGGTTTGCCGGCGGTGTGAGCGGTTTGACCGTTGAACGCTTGACAATCGCCTCTGCAGTCTTCTCTTCTAGTAATGCATGCGCTTTCGTCGGATGCAGTGTCTTCACGGCTGAACGGGATATCGACTGCTTGACTGCCGCAGTCACTACCCCAGGAATCAATTCCTCCGCCTCCTTACAGGCACGGTCGTCCCCAGCGACCATGATGACAGGAACACCGTAATAACCGGCTACATATGCGTTCAATCCGAGCTCACCTATCGCCACGTCATTGATATGCATATTCCTTACGCCGAATGTCATCGAATGGCTCATGACACCCGGTTGGCCAGCCCTTGCGTGGTATCCCGCAAATATGGCACCGTCGAACGATTCATCTAGCGCTTGCACCATGGAAAACGCTTTCAAATCACCAGTTATCAAATCTGCATCTGGATGCAGCTCCTCCACGAGCAGATTGTTCATTTTAGAATGGCTATCGTTCACGAGAACTTGTTCAGCTCCTTGTCCGATCGCCGCACGTATGATTGCATTTGCTTCCTCTGTCATAATACGCCGAGCACGTTCATAATTATGTCTCGCCGAGTCGACAAACGTGTAATCGGGCAGTCCCGTAATCCCCTCCATATCAACGGATACATAAATCTTCAATTCTATTTCCCCCATCTCTTTATCTCTCTGAATTGATTGTCTTGTCTATTAATTGGTAAGTTCAATCCTATCAAATTTTTAAGAATATTACAATATGATTTCAAAAAATAAAACCGCCACCCAGTTCCCCGGATGACGGTTTGGTGATTAGTGAGATTGCTCAATAATCAAATATTATTCAGAAACTCCCCACTTCCAAACTCTAGCGTTTTCTGAACCTGGTGCGATTGAGTAGTTAACAACACGTTTGTTAACACCGTGTAGGTAGTAACGGTATACAGTTGGAGCAACCGGAACTTCATCAGCCATCAACTCTTGCCATTGTTTGTAGATATCTTTACGGTAGTCAGCATCGAATGCTTTTTCAGATGTACCTGCTGCAAGAAGCTCGTCGTTTTTCTCGCTTGTGTAACGAGTGTAGTTGAACGCAGCATCTCTTCCGTATAGACCGGATGGATCTGGGTCAGAACCAGTTCCCCAAGCGCCTTGGTAGATGTCGATTTTCGGATCATCAGCTTCTACCATGTCGTAGAACGAGTTGAACTCGTGAAGACGTCCGTCAAGAAGTTGTACTTTAATTCCTACGTCTTCCCAGTTTTGGATGTAGAATTGTGCGATTGGCAATGCAATTTCTCCACCTGACATGGAAGCGAAGTTCAGAACGAATTCTTCACCTTTGTCGTTTTCACGGAAACCATCGCCATCAACATCTTTATATCCAGCTTCGTCAAGAAGTGCTTTCGCTTTTTCAGGATCGTAAGACGGTGTTTCAATGCTTGGGTCATGGAAGCTTGCGAATACAGGAATAATTAGAGTAGATGCAGGGAAACGAAGGCCGTTGTAAAGCTCTTTACCGATCGTTTCGTTATCCATTGCATACCACATAGCTTGACGAACAAGTTTGTTAGCCATTTTTGCGTTTGGATCAGTTACGTTTGTTTTCTTTTCTGCATCCCATTTACCAAGTTTGAACCCGATATATGTGTATGCATAGTCGATATCTGCAAGAAGCTCGATGTTATCGATTTCCTTCGCATTTAGGTATTGGTCTGTTGGGATTGAAGCGATATCCACTTCGCCTTTCTTAAGAACTTCAAGAATGGAAGCAGAGCTTACTGTTTTCAGGACCAAAGATTTAAGAGCAGGCTTGCCTCTCCAGTAATCTTCATTGCGCTCGTAAAGGACAGATTCACCAGGTACGATTTTTGCAACTTTGTAAGGACCGAAACCAATTGGGTTCGCACGGATTTTATCAGAAGAAACTAGTTCTTCCATAGTTACTTCACCAGTCATGATATCACCAACATGGTGTCTAGGCGTTGCATAACCCCAAATACCTGACATAAGCGATGGAGTCGCTTCTGTATACGTGATGGAGATTGTTTTATCGTCATCTGAAATTTTGATACCAGAGATTTCTGTTGTTTCGCCGTTGTGGTATGCAGGCATACCTTCAACGTTAGAGATCATGAACGTGTAACGAGTTCCTGTATAGTCAGGGTGACCAAGTAGTTGGTATGAGTAAAGAAGGTCACTAGCTTTGACAGGCTCGCCATCATGCCATTTAACACCGTCTCTGATTGTAATATCGATTGTTTTGTTATCATCTGAGATTTCAAATGTTGCCGCACCATCGTTAGTGATCAAGTAGTCACCATCAGTAGCAAATAGGTTTTCATCGAATTTAGAGATAACTTCGGCGTCATATGTGCCTGAATAGAACACACGGCTTAATGTACCTTCAAACGGAGTGTCTGTAACCATAGCGATTGTCATTTCTCCGTCTGCCACAGGCTCACCTTTGTTTGTTACTTCGAACGGGAAATCTAAACCAGCGCTTGGATCTTCTGCCGGCTCCTCTTCTTTCTTTTCCTCTGCTTTTTCTGTTTCTTTTCCAGTCTCAGCAGGTTTCTCACCAGACTCTTCTTTGTCTTTACCTGTACATGCAGCTAAAAATACGCTGAGAACAAGCAACAGACTCGCAAGTAGCATAAATTGCTTCTTTGCCAATTGTATTACCTCCCCTTTATTTTTTAGGCTAATCTTTGCCTTGCATCAGACGCGCGTTTGACCGCTTGCCCGACGTAATTTATACACAGCATCATTACTAGGATCAGCAATGCTGCAGGTAACCATGACCACCACTTATTCTTGACCGTATCGGGATTCGTCGCGTAAGAAATTAATGTTCCTAGCGAAGGAGTATTAGCGGGCAGACCGAACCCTAAGAAGGACAGCCCTGTCTCCAAACCGATATTATTCGCAAGCGTAAGTGTCATATTTACGATGACGAGCGAACTCAAGTTAGGGAACATCTCAAAGAACATGATCTTCCAACTTGGCGTCCCTAGCGTCTTGGAAGCGTTGATATAATCCCGCTCCCTTTCAGAAATTGCTCTCGACCGGATGAGCCTCGCTTTTCCGAACCAGAGGAAGATACTCATAATTAGGATGAATGTATATACATTGTAATTCGGTACAATCGTTACGAAAACGATGATGAACAGCAATGAAGGCAATACCATCAGGAATTCAAGGATACGCATCATAACATTGTCAACCAGGCCTCCGTAAAAGCCTGATATTAAGCCATATGTCAAGCCGAACAATCCGGCAATGATTGTTACGCAAATTCCGATTGTGAGCGAGTTGCGTGTTCCGATCATCAAATGTCCGAACACATCCCGTCCTCCATCATCCGTACCGAGCCAATGTTCAGCGGATGGCGGCTTCCATATGTTAAAGAAGTTCACTCGAGTCAATGCCGTTTGGTCAATAAATAACGGTGAAATATAAGCTGTCAGTACGATGATAGTCAGCAAAATCAATGATCCGAATGCAACTTTATCGTGCTTGATTTCACGCCAAATCGTTCGCATAAGCGAAGGATTATTCAGTTTTTCTTGTGCAATAAGTTTTTTTTCGTCAATTACTGGATTTGTCACTTGTTATCCCCCCTCTTCTTACTCTTCATCATTCAATTCGAATCCGCGGATCAACGATGCTCAGAATAATATCCGACAGCATTGTCCCGATAATAACGGCAGCGCCAAATAGCAAGACGAGAGCCGTAACAACGGTGAAATCACGCAATTGAATTGATTGAATGAAAAGTTGTCCGAGTCCCGGATAGCTGTAAATCCATTCTATGAAAACGGAACCAGTGATTAAGCCGGTAATTTCATATCCGAGGAATGCCGCAATCGGCAATAACGAGTTCCGCAATATGTGGCGTGTGTACACTTTCCCTTCCGGCACGCCTTTAGCACGGGCGGTTTTTACATAATCATTGAGCTTTTGATCGATGATGTCATTTCGCAAATATTGGATAGTCGAATACGTTTGAATGAGTGCTCCGGACATGACCGGCAAGAATAAATGCTTAGCCCTATCAACAACGTATTCCCATGTTCCCGCCTCAATCCGAATATTCACGCTGTTACCAGTAGGGAACCAGCCCAATATGAAGGAGAACAGGAACAGCATCAACAAGGCAAAAACAAATAATGGCGTCGCAAATGCGAAGTAGTTATACGTAACGATCAATTTATCCACCCATGTATCCGTCCAACGTCCGGCGATAATGCCGAGCGGAATCGAAATTAAGTAGATGACAATGAGCGTGAAGAGTGATAATAGTACGGTATTTTCAATACGTCCTGCCAATAGATTCGTAACTTTCTGCTTGTGCATATAAGACATTCCGAAATCGCCCTGCACCGCTTTACCGATCCATCGTCCATACTGCTGGTACCAAGGATCATTCAATCCGTATTTCTCGCGGATTTTCTCTATCTGTTCAGGCGTCGCGTCAGGATTCCCTTGGAACGCCCCCGTCACCGCATCACCAGGCATCGCTTTTGCAAGCATAAAGATGATGAGACTGAGGAGGATGAGTTGCGGAATCATGAGCAATGTCCTACGTAAAATGAATTTCAACATTTACATCATCCCCCTTATTGCACGGCTACGGAATGCGTCTCCGATATCTTTTTCAAATCGAACATCCGCCCATCTTTGTCAAAGTAGTTATTGTATTCAGTTTGGTATTCCTGATTGATTGCCTGACGCAAATGCATCTTCTCAAAACGCTTTTCAGGGTTCATCTCCGGAATCGCGGCAATCAACCTTTTCGTATAGACGTGCTGCGGGTTACTGTAGATTTCGGATGCTGTCCCTTCCTCTACAAAACGGCCGCGGTACATGATGCCGATCCTATCGCACATATGCTGGATGATGCCAAGGTCATGCGAGATGAATAGATATGTCAAGTTGAACTCCTCTTGGATTTCCTGCATGAAGTTCAATACTTGCGCTTGAACGGATACGTCCAATGCCGACACCGGCTCATCCGCGATGATCAACTTCGGTTTCAAAGCGAGCGCACGAGCGATTCCGATCCGCTGGCGTTGTCCTCCCGAGAATTGGTGTGGATATTTATAGATGGATTCAGGACTTAATCCGACACGCGCTACCAACTCTTGCACTCTCAGCAACTCTTCTTTTGGAGATAGTCTTTCAAAGTTACGAAGTGGCTCAGCTATGATGTTTAGGACGTTTTTCCTACCGTTCAACGATGAATACGGATCCTGGAAAATCATCTGGATATCTTTCGTATATTTGCGTCTATCGTACTTGCTGAGCTTGGCGAGATCCTTTCCTTCGAAAAGCATCTCCCCAGTCGTCACTTTATTTAAACCGATAATCGCCCGTCCGGAAGTCGTTTTGCCACATCCCGACTCTCCGACTAGGCCGTACGTTTCACCTGGCTGCAATTCGAAACTGATGCCGTCCACAGCTCTGACGTGATCTACGACTCTACGGAAAAAACCGCCCCTGATAGGGTAATGCACTTTTAAATCATTAACTTTTAGTAGCGACATATTCTTTCTCTCCTACTCTGTCCTCCGGAAAATAGAACGTTTTGTAGCATGAGCATCGGACAAAATGGTTCGGTGTCGCTTCATGCATCTCCGGCATCTCCTCATGGTCCTCTTCAGGAATCCATTCGATCCGCGGTGCGAAACGGCACCCTTTGCGGTCGAGGTTCTGAATGGATGGAACGATTCCCTCAATGACATGCAACTTCTCTTTCGCTTCCATATTGGAAGGAATCGAGTTCAATAAAGATCTTGTATATGGATGCAAAGGGTTCTCGAACAGCTCTTTTACATCCGCTATTTCAACGACTTCACCTGCATACATGACGACGACGCGGTCGGCCATCTCTGCAACGACCCCGAGGTCATGCGTAATCAGGATGATGCCCGTCTTCATCTGGTTTTGCAGCTCTTTCATCAAATCCATGATCTGTGCTTGAATCGTAACGTCCAAAGCAGTCGTAGGCTCATCCGCGAGAAGAAGTACCGGATCGCATGCAAGTGCGATTGCGATGACGACACGTTGTCTCATCCCACCAGATAATTCATGCGGATATTGCTCATAGACGCGTTGTTCGTTCTTAATGCCCACTCGTCGAAGAAGTTCCAATGTACGCTTTTTCTTTTCACTTGCGGACAATTTCATATGGTAATCCATCGGCTCTTCAATCTGTCTACCGATTGTCGCGAGCGGATTTAAAGCTGTCATCGGGTCTTGGAAAATCATTCCGATGTCCTTTCCTCTCACTTTATCTAGACGTGAACGTGATAGCGTCAGTAGATTCTGCCCATTAAAGTTCACTTGTCCCTCAAGTTTTGTGTTTTTCAGGTTATGCAAGCCCATGACAGATAGAGCTAATGCACTTTTACCGCAACCCGATTCACCGACGATTGCAACGACCTCGTTTTCGTAGACTGTAAAGGAAACTCCATCTACCGCAGCATAATAGTCACCTTTAATACTGAATGACGTACGAAGATCTTTAATTTCCAACACCGGGTTTTTCAACAGAACTTCCTCCTAACTAACTGACACTTGTTCAAATAACTAATATTCTGATTTCGTTTAAAGTTATTGAACTCAATATACTACACAACGATAGTCCTGACAATACTGTTTTTTTAGAATATCATAATCTTGCATTATTTCTAATATGACAAATATGTTACAAACATTGCTAATTAAGCGTTTTTAACGGAAAAATTTCTTAAAAGTTTTTTTCGTCCCTTTGTCCCATTCAATAAAAAAAACAGGCAGAAAAGCCATTGCCGTTCGACAATGACTATTTCTCCTGTCCTAATATTATTCATTTCAAGTCTTCAATTTGACGAGCTGGCGGCTGAGGATGCGGCAACTGCGGCGACTGTTGCTGCCATCACCGCCTGTTGGGCCCGCAAAATCATTTCGACAGACGCCGCCAGACTGACACTAACCTGATCGGCTCTTTCCGTCATCTGATGCATCGCATGGCCGGCGGCGACTGACAGGGCCATTTCCCTGTTCCACTTGAAGCGCTTCGATTGCTCCAATTGCCTCGTAAGTCGAATGATTTCTTGGATTTCCCCGTCACCGACTTTGAAAACCGTCAGGAATCCAATCATCGGATAATGAACAGGTTTCGCTTTTGTATCATCCCGAAGCATTCCGTATATTTTCCAAGCCCTTTTGACGAGTTGCGGCTGAAAAGTGATATCTATGTACGTCATGACTTGTGACAACCATTGGAGTTCATTGCCCGCCCGGAACCCCTCTTTGCGCAGTGCATCGTAATACGCACGCATCGCCTTGGCGTGTTCCTCGGGGTTCTCCCCCTGTTTACCGAGCAGCATGGCGTATGCGTAGTCATCGTCCGATGTAAGGAAGTAATGCTGTTTTTTCATTGCATCATATAACCTTTTCGCCTGGTCCGCTTCTTCCTGATATTGAGAGGCATCATCGTTCATGAGCAGTGCCGCAAGATAGGAATGAATCGTGTTCCGGAAACCGGCTTGCTTCAATACACGCTGCTTCACCAGAAGACGATCAGCTTCCTCATCGACCGAATCGTCGGACTGCGTGAGGAAAGCCGCCATCATAGGCAATAAATGTCCACGCAATGGTGAAAACCAGCCCGCCCGCTCTTTTAAGGCGGCCATAGCGCGGCTGAAGTCGACGGCGTTGAATTCTTTCGCCGCCGTCACATAATACGAAGTGATCGTCAACACAACGTTCTTGTCGACGCTCCAGCCTGCTAAAGATTTCACTTTGTCATATGTCGTTTCTACTTCGTCCCTGATCATATCCAAATGCATGCCGTACAACTCCTTTGCTATTTGTACGTCATAGCCTCCTGAAAAGTTTCAATATAAATTGACTATTTTATCTTTCCTCACTCCGGACTGTATCAATTCACAGATTCCCTCCAGCTCATTTCGGTGAAGGGCTTCGACAATCGCGCTTCCGACGATGACACCTTCCGTATGATTGCCCATTTCCTTCACTTGTTCTCGCGTTGAGATGCCGAATCCTGCCAATACCGGCACATTACTGATCTGCTTAACACGTTGGAGATGGGAAAAGAGTTCCTCGCTAAAATCATTCCGTTTTCCTGTAATTCCATTAACGGTCACCGCATATAAAAATCCTTCGGCGCTCTCTGCTATCTTTACAATCCGTTCATCTGGGCTTGTCAACGACACGAGGGGGATCCACGCAATATCCTTCCCTTTCAGTTCTTCACGAAACGGCCCGCTCTCCTCAAGAGGCAAATCCGGAATAATCAACCCACCAATTCCCGCTTTACTGCACGCTTCGACAAATTGTGGCATACCAAACGCCAAGACTGGATTCAAATACGTCATGACAACTAAAGGAACCGCCACTTCCCCCTTGCATCGCTCAAGTTCCTCCAATACTTTCCGGAGAGTTACACCTTCTGCAAGTGCCCGAGCTCCCGCCTGTTGGATTGCCTCCCCATCGGCCACCGGGTCAGAAAACGGAATGCCTACTTCAATCGCCGTCACGCCGGCCTCTTGCAAAAAGAGGAGCTTCTCCTTCAATGTCGCTAAGCCTCCGTCGCCCGCCAATATATATGGCACAAACGCCTTTTCGCCATCAGCAATACATGTTCGAATTCTTTTCTCCAACGTTTTCATTCCACCCCACCTCCAAGCGCTTCACGAACCGTTTGCATATCTTTATCTCCTCGTCCCGACAAACAGACGACGATAATTTCATCCTCGCACATTCCTTTTGCCAGCCCCATTGCAAAATGGATTGCATGGGCACTCTCGAGAGCAGGGATGATTCCTTCCGTCCTCGACAAAACTTGTAACCCTTCCAAAGCTTCCGCATCCGTCACAGCCGTATACTTCACTCTGCCAATGTCATGCAAATGGCAATGCTCAGGTCCTACCGCCGGGTAATCGAGTCCTGCGGAAATCGAATGCGCTTCCTGGATAAAACCGTTTTCGTCCTGCAGCACATACATATACGCCCCATGTAGGACGCCTTCCTTCCCGTCTGCAATTGCAGCCGCATGAAGCCCTGTCGCAATGCCGCTTCCTGCCGCTTCCACACCGTATAGCGCAACTCCCTCATCTTCGACAAACGGGTGAAACATGCCGATCGCATTGCTACCGCCTCCAATGCACGCAACGACCGCGTCCGGCAAGCGGCCTTCCTTCTCGATAATTTGCCGCCTCGTCTCCACGCCGATCACTCGCTGGAAATCGCGCACGATTTCCGGGAATGGATGCGGACCAAGGGCCGAACCTAATATATAATGCGTATCCTCAACATTCGCGACCCAATAACGTAATGCTTCGTTGACGGCATCCTTCAACGTGCCCGACCCTTTGTCGACCGACACGACCTTCGCTCCGAGCAGCTCCATCCGGAACACGTTCAACTCTTGCCTCCTGATGTCCTCTTTGCCCATGAAGACGATACATTCCAACCCGAATAATGCACAAGCCGTCGCAGTCGCCACACCGTGCTGACCGGCACCCGTTTCCGCCACGATCTTCCGTTTGCCCATCCGCATCGCAAGCAGCGCCTGCCCGAGCGAATTATTGATTTTATGGGCACCCGTATGATTCAAATCTTCCCGCTTCAAGAAGATTTTTGCGCCTCCGACTTTCTCCGTCAAACGCTTCGCAAAATAAAGCGGGTTCTCCCTGCCGACAAAATCCCGCAAATAATGATTTAATTCCTCGGAAAATGTCGAATCGGTCTTCGCCTCCCGATACGCCTTCTCCAATTCGATCAATGCAGTCATCAACGTCTCCGGCACATACTGCCCGCCGAACTTCCCATATCGTCCTTTTCTCATCTCTGTCGCCATCTCAGCTCTCCTCCTCTTTCACCGCACGAATAAACTCGCGAATCAACGTCTCATCTTTTCTACGATCGATCTCCACGCCGCTCGACACATCCACCATGAATGGACGCACTTGCCGGATGGCCTCCTTGACGTTCTGCACATGAAGCCCACCCGCCAAAATGAGCTGATCTCTCGGAACATCTCTATTTAATAAGCCCCAGTCAAACACCTTCCCGCTTCCTCCGCTGAATTCTACGCCCGGCGTATCGAATAAGACATACTCCGTCTGGTAGCCATGCACCTTTTCCACATCTTCACTACCGTGTACTGATAACACTTTAATAGAAGGAAGTCCGACTTTTTCAATGAACGTGGACGACTCCCCGCCGTGATATTGAATATAATCGAGCGGCACCTCCCGGAAAGCATGCTCCAATTCTTCCCGATCCGCATTGACAAAAACTCCGATCTTCATGACGTGTTCCGGTACGAATTGCGCCAGCTCCTTCGCTTCCGCAATCGCGACACGGCGTCTGCTCGGTGCAAATACGAATCCGACCGCATCCGCCCCCGCTTCCACCGCAGCTTGCACATGCTTCGGCTCCATCAACCCACAAATCTTCACTTTCGTCATAGTGGAACACCCGCCTTCGGAACTTGAAGCGAACGGAGCGAGTCTTCAACGGAAGAGCTCCGCATAAGCGACTCGCCAACCAATATTGCGCTCGCCCCCGCAGCCGCCGCCCGTTTTGCATCACCTGCATCCATAATTCCGCTTTCGCTGATGAACAGACGGTTTTCATTAAAAGGAAAATGCTTTGCCATTTCTTCGGTCCTTGCGATATCCACATCGAAGGTTCGTAGATCACGGTTATTGACGCCAATCATTTTTGCATCGATCGCTAACGCACGGTCCATTTCCTTTGCATCATGGACTTCCACGAGCACTTCGAGCCCTTTTTCCGTCGCATAGTTATGAAGCCTCTGCAACGTCGCATCGTCAAGCGCCGCCACAATGAGCAAGATAACGGATGCACCCGCTTGTTTTGCACGGTCGATCTGCACTTCATGAATGATGAAATCCTTGCAGAGCAACGGTGTGCAGACAGCTTCAGCTACCGCGGCCAAGTCGTCAAAGGAACCTTTAAAAAAGGTGGAATCCGTCAATACCGAGATGCAGGCCGCTCCAGCTTGCTCATACGCCTTTGCCTGTGCAACAGGATCCGTACTCCCAGAGATCATTCCCTTCGAAGGAGAAGCGCGTTTCATTTCCGAAATAACTTCCAATCGATGTGACTCCCGTAAAATTTCAAAAAGAGAAGGCCGTTTCGACATTGTTTCACATGAAACGATACGTTCCTCCATCAGTAGCTGTTTCACTTCAAGCCGTTTCGTCTGTAAGATCTTTTCTAATATTGTCATCTCACCATCGCCTCCTGCCCAATCTGTTCACTGAACTCGACGACCGCCTCTAGTTTTTGAAGCGCATTCCCCGACAGGATGCTATCGGTCGCTCGATCAATCCCTTCCTGTATTGAACCCGCCATACCGTTCGCAAACAAACCTAGACCAGCATTGAACACGACCGTGTCAAAACGCGGACCTCGTTCGCCTTGCAACACGGAGCGGATCATCTCAGCATTTTCCTCCGGTGACCCGCCGCGGATTGCAGATAGAGGAGCATATGAAAGACCAACGTCTTCTGCGGTCAAAGTGAACGGAATCATGTCGCCTTTATCCATGAGGACGAATGAATTCTGGCCGGCGAGCGAGGCTTCATCCATTCCGCCAGCTCCCGACACGACAATCGCTCGATCCCTTCCGAGCATCCGCATGACGGACGCATATTCCATCAGAAAATCGGGCCGGTTAATTCCTGCGAACTGGGTTGCTAGCGGAATCGGGTTCGTCAACGGTCCGACGAGGTTGAAAATCGTCGGCTTTCCAATTTTTCGCCGTGCCTCCCCAATCTTTTTCATTTTCGGATGGACGATGGGCGCGAATAAAAACGCAATCCCTTCCTCCTCAAGCATCCTGCTCATATCGTCCGGCGTAAAACTTGAATGGATGCCAAGAACGTCAAGCACATCATGGCTCCCCGCGGCGCTGGAAATCTTACGGTTGCCATGCTTCGCCACTTTCACTCCAGCCCCTGCCAATACGAAAGCCGACGTCGTGCTAATATTGAACGAGTTCGAACCATCTCCGCCCGTCCCACAATTGTCCAAATAACGGTCGGCCGGGACGTCCAGCTTTACTGCATGCGACGTCATAACGGAAGCGAGTGCTGCCACTTCTCTCGTCGTTTCCCCTTTCTCAGATAAGGCAATGAGAAAATCCTCGATGTCTTCAACGTCTACTACATCCGAAAACATCCGATTTGCCGCATCCTCCATCTCTTCATACTGCAAGTGTTGCTTCCTCTCTACTACTCTCGTATAGTTCTTCATTGCTCATCTCTCCTCTTCTAGTCTCTTCTTTTATTTCAAAGCCTCTAGTAAAGACCGGGCTTTGTTCACTGTCTCCTTATATTCCAATGCCGGCACGGAATCCTTCACAATTCCTGCTCCCGCTTGGACGGTCGCTATGTGGTCCTTCACCATCATCGTCCGAATTGTCAGCGCAAAATCGATATTGCCATTCAATCCGATATAACCGATCGCTCCTCCATACAACCCGCGCGGCCCATCTTCCAGCTTTGAAATGATATCCATTGCAATCTTTTTCGGCGACCCCGTCACCGTTCCCGCCGGCAATGTCACCTTCAAAGCATCGAGTGCATGTAATTCATCCGCTAGTGTCCCTTCCACTTCCGAAACGAGATGCATGACATGCTCGTATCTCACGGTTTCCATATATTTTGATACACGGACGGAGGACGGCTCACAGACCATTCCCATCTCCTCTTGGCTTACTTCAACTAACATGTCATGCTCCGACAGTTCTTTCGGATCGTTTCGCAGTTCTTTTTCCAACGCCTGATCCTCTTCCTCGTCTGGTCCCCTTCTCCGCGTTCCTGCTATCGGATTTGTTATGACCGTGCCGTCTGTCACCTTGACGAGACTTTCGGGAGAGGCACCAATGACGGTATGATCGCCGAACTCCATATAGTACATGTAAGGCGACGGATTCTTTTTGCGCAGCTTGCGGTACAGCGCCAACGGATCACCATCAATATCCGCTTCTAGCTTTCTAGAGAGGACAACTTGCTCAACCTCTCCTTTTTCAATGAAATGCTGTGCTTGCCTGATCCGTTCTTGAAATTCTTGTTGTGATACCGCACATCGATAATCGGAAACCGACACCCCCCTCTCCTCTTCGGCTGGCCCTTTTGTTATGAGCTCCGCCAATGCCTCCAAGTCAGGCATCTCGTATTCCGGGTGGATTTCCGTGTGCAGCAGAATCACTTCGTTCTGGAGGTGATCAAAGATGATGACCGTGTCGTAAATATTGAAATACACATCATGCTTTTCATTGGAATGAACAGCCAATTCCCCCGCGGCCCCATATCCGACATACCCGACTGCGCCTCCCATGAATGGATAATTTCCATGCTCGGCAATCCGAGGCATCAACCTTTTGAGGAGCGTGAATAAATCCCCTTCATGCACATACGATTTCCCCGTCGCATACACAAACTCTTCCAACCGGCCATTCCGTCCACGATATGCCTTCACGGGATCCACCCCGATGAACGAATACCGCCCTGAACGCCCATGTTGCGAGGAGCTTTCCAACAAAAACCGGTGGCGCCCTTGCAACCGCCTGAAAATCAGGATTGGCGTCAACGAATCCCCTTCAATCTTCTTCTCCGTAATACGCAAACTCGTCTTTTCCATCTCAGCTCACCTCTTCTTTTCGCTTCTGTTAGGTTATCGATAAAAACAAAAAAGCCCTCTGCAAAAGGACATAAAAGTCCAGTTGCAGAGGACGGATTACCCGCGTTGCCACCTCTATTTGAAGCAAAAAGCTTCCACTCGGCGCGCCTAAAAAAGGCACTTCCCGTAACGTGGGAAAGACGTCCATCCGGAAATCTCCAGACAGCTCTCATAAGTCCATTCACATCGACCGCGAATCAGTTTTCACCACCCACTGACTCTCTAACATCGCGTATTCGATGCTACTCCTCTTATTCAACAATTTCTCAGCTATGCTCTTCTCATCTCAACTCATCTGTTCCTGGGCGGCGCCGCTCCCGGCACCTCTACCCTCTCCGAACATAAAAGTTGTTACAACCTTACTATTCATTCAATCAATTGTCAACCTTTCGATAATATATGCAGTTCCACGATTTTGTAAACTTGCAGCTCAAGCGGTACAATAGTGGGAAAGAAACTCGAAAAAAGGTGAACCTATGCGAATCAATAAATTTTTAAGCGAAGCCGGCATCGTCTCCCGGCGCGGTGCAGATAAATGGATCGAAGACGGACGTGTTACAATCAACGGCCAGCCAGCAGAACTCGGAAGCAGAGTCGAACAAGGGGATGAAGTCCGTGTTGACGGCAAACCCGTAAAAACAGAGGATCAGCTCGTCTATATCGCTCTTAATAAACCTGTCGGCATTACAAGCACGACTGAGAGACATATCGAAGGGAATGTCGTCGATTTTGTTAACCATCCGCTCCGCATCTTCCATATCGGGCGACTCGACAAAGACTCCGACGGTTTGCTACTTCTAACGAATGACGGCGACATCGTGAATGAAATCCTGCGCGAAGAACACGGCCACGAAAAAGAATATATCGTCACTGTCGACCGTCCCATTACGAAAGAATTCATTAAAAACATGGAATCCGGCGTCGAAATCCTCGACACAATAACGAAACCATGCAAAGTGAAACAACTCGGCCCACGCAAATTCAACATTACGTTGACACAAGGGCTAAACCGCCAAATCCGCCGCATGTGCTCAGCACTCGGCTACAACGTCAGACGTCTGCAACGAACACGCATCATGAACATCCATCTCGGTAATTTACCGATCGGACAGTGGCGTGAACTGACGGATAAGGAACTAAAGGAAATGTTTCAAATGCTTGATTATGAGCCGAAAAGGTGAATACAACAGGAACGTATAAAGGGCGATACACATTGTGCAAGTACAATATGTATCGCCCTTTTTATACGCATCCATGATCATTACAGAATGTTTCAATCCTGTGATAAATATTAAAAAGGAGCGCATACTGTTTCTTTTTCGTAGGATTAACACTATAATGCGCACTAGATGATTTTTTACGAAAGATTATACTTCTAGCTTAAGGAAGGAGATCGATTATGAAAAAAATAATGTTTACATTAATCACCGGTCTACTGGCCATTGTTTTAGTGGCATGCGGGGGAAATGACGAAAGTTCAGAAGCAGGTAATAATAAAGCAAAAACAGCGGAAAATGAACAGCAAGAACAAATGGAAGAAATGCAAAAGAACTTAGAAGCACAGCAAATAGATGAAGATAAAACTGTTGCCATAGTGAATGATAAAGAGATTTTAGGAAGCGACTATAATATCGCTTTAGCATCTATACAAGGACAAATGCAGCAAATGGGACAAGATCCGACTTCCAAAGAAGCTGCAGAGCAAGTGAAAACCCAAACAATTGACAGCTTAGTCGGACAAACCCTCCTTCTTCAAGAGGCAGATAAAAAAAGCTATAAAGCTTCAGAGTCAGATATTAATAAGCAACTGGACGAAATAAAAAATCAGTTTAAAACAGAAAAAAAATTCAAAGCAGCTCTTAAAAAATCCGGCATGGATATGAAAACGCTTGAAACTCAACTAGCTGACGATATTAAACTTAGACAGTACGTTGAGAAAGAAGTGCCAGCTGGCAAAATAACCGATGAAGAAATTCAACAAATGTATGATCAATATGCGGAACAAGCAAAGAGTATCGGACAAGAAGCTCCAAAGCTTGAAGAAGTAAAACCACAAATAGAACAATCTCTTCATCAGCAAAAACAGCAGGAGCAACTCGCTCAGCGGGTTGAAGAATTAAAGAAAAATGCGACGATTGACATTAAGATTTAAGATGTACAAAAGAACTACCCGGTTGCACCCGAGTGGTCACAGTAATTGATAGTCTCCCTGTAAGGGGACGGCTTTCGATTGGAATAACCCATCCAAAATGAGCGCTGAACTCAATGATGGGTTATTTCTTTTTGTCATTTGACAGTATCAGGCATTCACACCGTCGCTGCAGCCGACTTCTCCTTCCTCACAACCCTCTTCCCAAAACCCAACCCGACATAAGCGGTAATCAAAAGGAATGCCATCGCTCCGAGCAGCATGGCGCAGCCCATATACAAGCCAATTGCCGGATTATTCAGCAACGTCATAATTTCCCCGTTGACGATTTTCGGTATGTTGAGATAGAGGAACGGCGAATACTGAGCAAAATCATCCATTTTCCAGCTCACTAAATACCCTGCTAAACAAAGCAATCCAGTCAGTGCGTACACGACTAACGGCTGGCGGATGAAGAGTCCCAGGACATTCGTCAAAGCAAGCAGGAACAATGCGATACAAACATATAGCAAAAGGGACTTCAACAAAAACTCTCCAAGCGGCATGAAGTGATAGCCGCCCTCGAATGCTCGTTGCCCTGTAAAATCAAACGATTGGAATTCTTTTCTGCTATGATAATGCAGCACCGGATACATCCAGTCGCCAAACCGGTTGAACACCGTTCCGACGAGCACGGCAAACAGGAAAACAACGATCGCACTCCCAATAGCAATGGCAGAACTGAAAAGCACTTTTCCAAGGAAAAGGGAACGCTTCATGATCGGCAATGTCTCAAGCAACTGCAACGTCGGCCTCTTCCCTCGCTCACCAGATAATCCTGCGCCTACGAGTATGAGGAATAAAATCAGCGGAATGAAGTACAAATAATCGCGGAAATACATGAAGAGCGAAAATAACCCGCTATGATCTACTTTACGATTCCACATTTCATTCATTTTCTTCTCCTTCCGGTGTTCCTCTTTCCATTGGTCATGGATGTTCGGAATATAGGTGCCCGCAAATACCGGTTGGATATGATGATCTTTCATCCACTCTATTTGGGCAATCGCTGTTTCATAGCCGAAAATGGTGAGTGGATCATAATTATGCTTTTTAACCTCTTTCAAACCTTCAAGATATCGACGGTCATTGGACAGCTGATAATCGTATAAGGGGGTCCAATCTTTATTTCCATAGGCCTTCAATGCTCGTCCAGCAAGCGTGGCTTCTTCACGGGCTACATCTATATTCCCTTGAATGTGTTCAATATTATGTCCATACATCAAGTCCCCATCTTCACCTCTTGCATTCGCTTCTGCAATAAGCTTCTCCATTTCTTCGATGGTTTCCATAAAGTAACCGATGAGTCCCGTCTCATTCTCCGCATCTTCTACAGTCGACGCTAACCTTTCGAGAGCCTCAGTCTCCTTCTCCTTCGCTTGCTCCGCGAAATAGAAATAGCCGACAATAGCAACGATGAATAAGACAATCAAAGACTGCCCGACAAGCCCCCTCCGCTTCGACTTCCGCCATTCAAACAGACTATTATTCCAGACAGGGAGGAGATGTGTCATCTTTCCTTTATAGTACGGCTTCAGTTCCTCGGCCGATTTAAATAAACCACGTTCGCCTTCACGCAAGAAAATGGTTGCCGCAAGCAATAAAACGCTCCATAGAAACGCCGAAATTGCATACAGCCATATCGGATGCGTCGGTATTTCGGACAAAAACCGATCTGCACGGAAAAACTGGAAAGGGTTCCAGGGTGTCTGCATGATCGGCAGTGCATCCGTCAGTACAACGCCGATCATTGTAAGGAAGCCTGTCAGCATAATCGTTGAAAATGAGCTTCTTAATTGCGTACCGATTAAAAGCAACAAGGCAAAAAGGAATGCCCCCACTCCCACAAATAGAATCGTCGCATTCAACAAATGTTGCCATATGGGAATGATGGCGAAAGAATCGCCTGTTTCCAGAAACTTTGGATACAACAAATCATTGAATGTGTCTCCGAAAACAACCGGAATCACCCATCCGCCAATCGCTATGACAACTAAATAGAAAAATGTTACAGTTAGCAATCCGGTATACTTCGCAAGCAGCAATTTCCATCTGCGAAGTGGCTGCGTCCTTAACGTCAACAAAGTCTGCTGCTCCTTCTCTGAAGTGTAAGCGTTCCCGAAAAGGAGCAATAGCAGTAAAAGTCCGGCCGGTCCTAGCAAAATGGGAGCTATCTCACTCATTTGCAAGGCAGGGGACACCGGATCGGTTTCATTGGCATATGGCAAATCACGCTTTACCAAATAAGCATTCTTATCGATAGCCTTTTCCCGTTCCACGCCCTCTAGTATTGTAAAGACCCCTCCGACTTCCTCGTACTTTTCCAATAGCGAGTAGAATCCATTCTCGACCAGCGGAATTTCATCCCAACGCTTTTCGAAAATGGCGCTTTTCCATTGAAACGTGGCCGTCGCCATATTGTTCAAAATATCGAATTGCTCCGCCTGCTCCTCTGTCAGCCTATTCTCCCGGTTCAATGGCAAGAGCTGCGCGTATAATTGATCAACCTTTAAAGCGATAGGACGAATCTTTTCCTCTGCCTCTTTCACCATCAAATCCTGCTCGATTTTATTTTGATAAAAAGACCATCCGACAGTTAGCAGCACCATAACCAATAGCCAAACAAACTTCTTTTGCCGCAGGATCTTCTTCAGCTCAAACTTGAACAAGCTCATCGGCCTTTACCTCCGTGAAGATTTTCCGGTAGCGTTCCTCCGAACCGAATACTTTTTTCTCTATATCATCAATGACGACCCGCTCTTGATCCAACAAATAGAACACACGGTCAAGCCCTACATCTTTCCGGTACAGATGCAATCGGCCATCCACTACCTCCACAGGTATCCCCACTGCTGCCAATGCCTTTTCCGCTTTCACAATGTCGTTCACCGTGATTTGATAGCGAACCTGTTCGAACTCGGCCATATTTTCCTGAATTAAATTCCCTTTCTTTAGGAATAAAATCGATGATGTCACCCGGTCGATTTCCGCCAAGTTATGCGAGGATAATAAAATCGCTGTTCCTTCATCACGCAATGCAAGCAGCAGCTCGCGCACTCGTATTGCGCTCGTCGGGTCGAGCCCGTTCAACGGTTCATCCAAAATCATCAGCTTTGGCTTGTTCACGACTGCCATCGCGAGCAGCAAATGCTGTTTCATTCCAAGCGAGTAATTTTTCACTTTCTTATTCAAATAACTCTTTATGCCAATCCGGTCCGCCGTCGCAAGCAGCTGTTTTTTCGGCAGCCCTTGCACATCGCAGATGAACTGCAAATGATCGTACCCCGTCAAATAATCGTACAGCACCGTATTATCCTGCATGAACGAAATCTCACGGAAAATATTCGGATCCCGATTACTCTTTCCAAGGACTGTCACTTCCCCTTTAATTGCAGGCAACAGATTCGTTATGATGTTCATTAACGTTGACTTCCCCGACCCGTTCGGCCCAACGAGAGCAATGATCTTAGGTTCTTCAATTTCAAATGTAATCCCCTTTAGCACCTGTTCCTTGCCGAATGATTTGTGAACATCTTTGACAGATAAAATCATACCGCCAACTTCCCCCTTTTCATTTCCACTTATCTCCATTATACTATAATGAAAATTTAATTGACAGAAAACATTGAATTTAAAACAAACAAAAAAAACCACCTCGTAGTTACATTTGAGGTGGATTGTTTCGTTCGATTCAACTTGATTTCAACAAATTCTGTGCATACATACAGTCTAAAAGGTCCTTCACGGCAACTTCCCCTGCATGAATCCATCTATTTTTATTAATGATCTTTCCGTCCTTATCGATTGGTTGCTGGAATTGACTGAAGCCTGTCGCGTCCAAAAGTGAATCACCGTCCCGGTCGAGACCTACGTGTACGACATGCTTGATGATGTAAGGGGTTCCGAATTTAATGGACGCTTCATAATCGTCAAGCTCGCCTTGCGTTACGAAAAAAGGGATTCGGATATAAATTGTTTCGCCGCCTTCTTGGCATAAAATATGGTCGAAGCATCCTCGGTCATAATCCCAGTTTCCACCCATGTGATAGCCGAGCTTGCGAATACAATCGCTTACTACTCCAAAAGAAGCAGTTTGCCCTTCAAGCTCCGTTTGTAATTTCAACATGATTTCTCCTCCTCCTAAGTCATTTGCTTTTCAGCATTCACAAAAGAAGAGGGAGACATACCCCATGTCTATACAAAGAGAATGAAAGATAGCGATTACCATCCTTCCTTCGCGGCTATACTTATGAAAACACCAATTTCATTAGATGGAGGAGATAAATATGACTACCATACATAACGAGCAGACGCATTCGAATAATAGGGCATTATTTGCACGTCGCAACCTTTGGTCAGGCATTTTGTTCGGGTTAGGTTTTGTCGCTTTTCTTGATGAGACATTGTTCCATCAACTTCTCCATTGGCATAAATTTTACGATAAATCGACTGTCGCGGTCGGTCTCGTATCGGATGGGCTGTTTCACGCATTCAGCTGGTTTGCGACCGTTGGCGGGTTGTACCTCGTTGCTGATCTGCGGAGGCGTGATGCTCTTTGGCATAAGATGTGGTGGGGAGGGAAATTGCTAGGCGCCGGGGTTTTCCAGCTTTATGACGGTACAATTCAGCATAAGGTCATGCGCATCCATCAAATCCGATACAATGTCGATATTTTACCGTATGATCTCGTCTGGAATATTTCTGCGGCTATCATGATTGCGATTGGCATTGGGTTGATTGTAAGCGCGAAACGAGATCAACGTGACGGGAAAGGAGCGTTTGCCAATGCATGATGCTCATTTTCTGTTGACCGATTTTCTTTTTAGCATTTCTGCTTTTCTTGCGATCGCATTATACATCGGAGCTGTAATCATAACAAACAGACGGGGGCGCCTTCGCAAATGGTCTTGGCTTCGTACAGCTTCTTTCGTTGCAGGTGTACTTCTAGCCGCAGCTGCTTTGGTCGGTCCACTCGCCCGTCTTTCCCATGCCGATTTCACGGCTCACATGGCGGGTCATTTACTGCTAGGCATGCTCGCCCCGCTTCTTATTGCACTCGCTGCACCTATGACTTTACTATTGCGCTTCCTCAACGTCCGTTTAGCAAGAAAGCTTAGCCGTCTCCTGCAAAGTCCTTTCATAGGCTTCTACACTAACCCGGTTGTTGCTTCCGTCTTGAACATCGGCGGGTTATGGCTACTCTATACGACCGATTTGTATTCAGCGATGCACTCGAGCCTTTTACTCCATATCATCATTCACGTCCATGTCTTCCTGGCAGGTTATTTATTCACAATATCCTTGGTTTATATCGATCCTGTCTTCCACCGTTTCAGTTACACGTACAGGACTGTCGTTTTCATTCTGGCGCTCGCCACTCATGGCATCTTGTCAAAATTCATTTATGCATATCCACCGACGGGCGTTCCTATTGAGGAGGCAAGGAATGGTGGCATGCTGATGTATTATGGCGGCGATGCAATCGATCTGCTGCTGATTTTCATTTTATTCCGCCACTGGTATCAATCAGCGCGCCCTCTCAGGGTTGGGAAAGCAGTGTAGTTGCTTAATAGGGGAAGCCTTTTTGATTTTATCGGTCATTTCCCCTCGGTTATCATTCAAATTTACAAGGTTATCGTTCATCTGCGGGGAGTTATCGGTCACTTCGAAAAAGTTATCGGTCACTTTCACAAGTTTATCGTCATTTCATGACCTTCTACCTAGCGCAGACCCCCATTTCAATTTTCCCCAGCCACTTGGACTGACCCTTGCTTCCACTCACTCAGCCACGCATCAAGATGCATGATTGCATCTGCATGGATCGGTTTGCCGATTGTCTTGATGTAATCCTTCTTATACGTAGAGGCGGAAAGTGGTGTCAGTTGTTCTTTCAACCCATGATCCATATTTTCGACAACGATGCATGTCGACGGTCCTTTTACATTTTCAGGAATCCTTTTCGTGAATTCAATACTGGATTGGAAATCCTTTGAGCCATTAATCGCCAATACAGGACATGCGACATGTTGCAAGCCTTCGACAATGTCGTAATCGAAATGCTCGCGGTAATATTTCGCAGGCATCTTAATGAAACCGGCAATCCTGACCACATCCTTATTTGTCGTCGTTAATTTCCGGTACGTTGCTTGTGCCTGTTTTTCGCTTTTATCCAACGTATTGAATTTCCGAATGATGAACCCTTGCAAACCTGTCGCATGTCTCAACTCGGAATATAATTGTTGCCTTTGCAGATCCAGACTTTCACGCAATCCCCCGCCTCCGCCTGATAATAAAACCAATCCATTAAACGGTCTTTTCGCGTACAGTGCAGTCCCGACAATACATCCCTCACTATGGCCAACCACAATGAGCCGATGTGGATCGATGTCAGGATGGGATGTCAAAAACTCAAGGGCATTTTTCGCATCCGTCACCGCGTCCCAAAGCCCTGACTTCTCAAAGTTCCCTTCGCTTTCTCCAACGCCTCGTTTATCATATCGAAGCGTTGCAAACCCCAATTTCGGCAGGTGCTCTGCCAGGTCTCTATACAGATTGAACTGGAATTTCCCTTTTTCCGCATTTGCATCCCGATTCAGTTTGCCCGATCCCGCAAGTATTAGAATTGCTGGAAGCAAACCTTCTTTTGTTACAGGCAAAGTCAAAGTTCCTTTTAATTTGACATCACTCTCAATGACAACCTGTCGATTCTCCAATTGGATCCCCATCGTCATTCTCCCCTTTTTCCTAAAAGCTCCATTAATTGTTCAATGTATGTTTCGATGAATTCCTTGTATTCCCATTTCGTTTAGATTGCAATTAAAAAAAGAGTAGGCCATTGACCACTCTTTTTCTTCGGACGAATTATTTTTCCTCCTTAACAAGAGGAAGAGCCAGCTCGCTTAAAGCGGGTGTGACAGTTATTGTTACTTCACTCGTAGGATTCTCTGTGTAATATCGATCGGTTCCAATTAAGACAAGCCCAATCCTATGCCCTTTTTTAAACGTATATGCTTTCGGTTGCATATCCCAAGTAAGTGTATACTGTTCACCAGCGACAATCGGTTCCGGAGTTTCGATCGAATTCCAATTTTCCGGGTCGATCCATCCTTTTGTGACAACCTCGGGTATGATTCCCCCATAGTCAACTAGCAGTGCCGATAGATTTGCCTCTGGGGCATCGAAGCTTGCAGCAAGTGTTAGTATTGGTGCTCCACTTAGTAGTAGGTCGGACTCCAACTCGTCCGTCATATAAATTAGCCGATTCGGTTGATCATCTTCAGGAGACGAGGCAACATAGTACTTCAACATATCCTCCCCGTCCTTGAACGATTGGCTTCCTTCCAAAAGCTCATTTTCAGTTGCCCCCGTTAGGAGTTTCCCTTCCATTGTCAGTTGAAATGTAACAGGATTTGCATTAATATGCGGCCAATCTTCCCATTCAGACCAAATGTAATCATTGTCTTCGATGCGGACAACGGGTTCGTCCATAATCCCGTTTTCAATGCCGTAAAGCCAATGGTCGAGCCATCTATTCACTTCAAGATTCCATTCCGGCGTATGATTCCAGCTATGGTCTGTATAGCCAATCCACATTTTCCTAGGCGCGTCATTAGTTTTCAGCACTTCCCACCATGTATCGAAATTTTTCGGTCTTACAACGGGATCGTTTTGCCCATGGGCGATCAGTACAGCCGCCTTTATTTGATTAACATTTTGTACATAATTCCGCGCTGCCCAAAAATCATTATAGTCGCCATCGCCTTGTTGCTTATCCATCTCTTCAATTACTTTCAAGCAGTTTTCCGATTTTCCGTTCCAAAGTTTTTTAGAAAAACCAGCCGCAAAATTTGTGTACGTTTCCTTCCCATCTTCCTCGGTGCCATGAGTAACATATAAACCATTGGCACCTAAATAGTCGTACCAACTGCTAATTGCGCTGATTGGAACAATCGCTTTTAGGCCCTCAACCCCGGTTGCCGCCACTGCATTTGCAAATGTACCGTCATAGGACGCGCCCATCATGGCCGTGTCCCCGGTCGTCCAATCAGCAACCCTTTCTTCGCCGTCCGCTGTAAATGCCTTTGCTCTGCCATTCAACCAGTCCACGACCGCTTTTGCGGCAAGTGTTTCCTCATGTCCACCGATCGTTGGACATCCTTCAGAATTCGCAGTTCCAAGACTTTCCCCAGCAACGAATCCATAGCCTCGCGAAACATAATGGCTTCCCCAAAACTGTGAGTTATCTACAAAGGTTTTCCCATCCGCTCCGGTAACTGTAAAATGCTCGTCGTATTCTGAGTAGTGCTCACGATAGGGGGTCATCCAATAGAGGACAGGCACTTTCATACCGTCCTCGGTAGGCGGTCTGACGACTGTAATGAAAACTTTATCAAGTGCCCCATCGTTGTCACTATCCACTTCGGTTTCCACATACAGTTCTTCAATAATCGCGTCGCTCATTTCGTAAATCGGTTTTGTAACGCCATCCTCAAGTTCATACGGCATAGAGTTGGCTAAGACTTTTTCCGGATTACTATGGTAAACGGTTGCCAACGGCGGTTTGTCTACACCAATTTCCTTACTCGCAAGAACGAAACTGCCCACTATGAAAACAAGTAAACTACCAAGAAGTACTCCTGGCCAAAATAAAACATGCCTCCTTTTCATACTGAAATCCCCCTTTGTCTTTTTCCTTCCCAATTTAAGAGTCAAATGTATCGATATGCATTGACGTTGAAATTTAGAATGTTATGAACATTTTAATATAATTACAATTTATGTCAACTGCTTATTAGGGCAGGTCAACTCAAATAAAAAAGGACTACCATGTATTTAGAAGTCCACCTGTAAAATCTCAAACAAATAACACCGCAGATAAATAAACGACAAATGTTACCGTGATGGCGCTTAACACAGTTGAAAAGAGAACTGTTTGGGCTGCCAGATCCGGATATACATCATATTCCAACGCGAGTGTAGAACTATTTCTTGATGTCGGGAAGGAACTTGCGATAAACAAAGATTGGGCTACAACACCATCCAGTCCGAATAGATAGATGAGCAACAATGAAACAGCCGGACCGATCATCAGTCTTCCTATGCTGCTAACGAGAATTGTCCGATTGATAATTGTTCGAAGTTGGATTTGTGCTAGTTGTGCTCCCAATAATACGAGCGCGATTGCCAAAAATGCATCAGCCAGATGACTGATCGGAGACCAGATGAAGTTCGGAATCGGGACTTGCAGCCAATTTAACAAGCTGCCAAGTATCATTGCGTGGATGATCGGCATTTTCAAAAGCGACCGCAATATTTCCAACCCGGTCTTCGTTGCAGAGATCAAATTATACAATCCATATGTATACGTTAAAACATTTTGAAAAACCATTACGATAATCTGAATGGAGATGCCAAGAGGATTCGCTTGGAATAACAGCTGACTGACCGGTATCCCGTAATTCCCGGAGTTGATCAACGAAATGCTGTTTTTGAATATGGCCGATTCCCCCTTGTCCAATTTTAATAGTTTACTGATGATTGCCGTGACAACTATTAATGACAAACTAAAAGCAAATAAATAACCAACGATTTCAAAAAGAACTTGGACATCAATTTCCGTCTTATATAGATTGATGAAAACGGCTGCTGGCATAAGGCAATACGTAATCAAATTCGAAATCGCCCTTAGATTAAATGCAAATTTCCTTTGTAATCCTGCACCAATCACTATTAGGATTAAGATAGGAATAATTATATTTATGAAAATGGTTCCTATAAACATGATGGCCACCCCTGTTCTGAGGTTTTTATTACAGAAATCTCTTCCAATTTAAGTATACAGGAAAGCAATCCGTTCTTGTAATTGAGAAAAGTTATAACGAAGCATAAGAAAAAGGACTTCCTATGTAATCGGAAGTCCTTTTATATGGTCGGCAATGTCGCTTCTGGAAGGATATCAATCATTCCCCAACATATATCGTTCATTTCCCGGAAGATATCAATCAATTGCGGACAGATATCGATTATTTCCCCAATTATATCAATCATTTCCCGAGATATATGGTCATTTTGTGACCTTTCACCTATCGAAGCTATTTATTTTGTCAAAGGTATTTGACGCAAAATGGGGTTCCACTTCATGCAATCTTCCGCGAAGATTATTCCATGACAATGTTCGCCCGCTTCGCAGTGAAATCTTCCTCCGGATAATAAGCATCCTTCACTAATAAGTTCGGCCCCAGGCATTTAACAGCTGGACAATGGCATCCGATCGTTTTTGCAAGCGGACGGTCAAGCCATCTGTCGAGCATTTCGGGCAGAGAATCGTTCTGGATATTGCCCATTGGAGGCGTATCCCCGAAATCGGTTACGATGACGTCACCTGTAAAAATGTTGACGTTCAGACGGGAGCGGCCATCCGGGTCATTGCGTACCGAGACATTTTTGCTGCTGTAAATGCGTTTCAACATCTTCAAATCTTCTTCGTTTTGACTGCACGGATAAAACGGCAATGTGCCAAAGAGCATCCACACATCTTCATTACGCATATCCAATAATTGATGGATTGCTTCCCGTGTTTCGTCGAGCGACAGCACTTCAAGCTGCGAAGCGAAGTCACTTGGGTACATTGGGTGCACTTCATGTCGCGCACACTTCATCTCTTCAACGACTTGTCGATGAATATGAGCAAGATGCGGCAGAGTCCGCTTATTCAGCATCGTCTCAGCGGACACCATGACGCCAGCTTCCGCCAACGCTCGGCTGTTGTCGATCATCCGCTGGAACTGCTCGGCACGGCGTTCCCTTGGCGGCTTTCTTTCCATATTCGCGAACCCACCGTCTATAAAATCATCGACGGTGCCCCAGTTATGGGATATATGCAAGACGTCCAAATAGGGAGCGATTCCCATATAACGGTCGAGAGGCATCGTCAGGTTCGAGTTCATTTGCGTCCGTATGCCGTTTTCATGCGCATATTTTAATAAAGGTAAAACGTACTGTTCAATCGACTTTTTGGAAAACATCGGCTCTCCGCCTGTAATGCTAATTGTCCGTAAATGTGGGATTTCGTCGAGACGGGAAAGAAGCAGGTCAATCGGCAATGCGTCCGGATCTTTATGCTGCAGCATATAGCCGACCGCGCAATGCTCGCATCGCATATTGCACAAGTATGTAGTCGTAAATTCAATGCTCGATAATGTTAATTTGCCATGCTCCTGCACGTCCAAGTAAGCTTCCCACGGATCATAGGCAGGTGACATTATGTTTGGTGTTGCTATAGTATTCATTTCTATGACTCCCTATTAATTAATTACATTAAAATAGTATGAGCTTTATTCCATTCTTTTGCAACTTCGTCATAAAAAAAGAAGCCGCTTCCCCATATACAGGGAAGCGGCCTCTTCATTCACAATCACAAATCCACCATCTCTAAAAACTGCTTTGTCCGCTCGTTCGTGGAGTGGTTGAAAAATGTTTCGGGACTAACTCTCTTTCCCTATCAATTCTGTGCTAAACATCTTTTTTCGGAATTGTTTAGTTGTTAGTAAAATAGTGGCTTGTGAAAACCCGTTGTCACTGACTCGAGCGAATTTATCTACGATTGCCTAGAACACAACAAGTTCTATCTCTCTTCCGTTTATGTAAATAAGAAATAGGGAAATAGACAAGTTAGCAAGGCTTTCATTTATATATAAAGTGAGGTGAAGGGAGTCATGACGTTACAAGGGGACAAAGAAGAAGTTTCACGCGCAATTGTCCACGTATTGAAGGAAGGGCAGAAAGATACTTTCCAAAAAATCATAAGTGAATTAACCCCCTATGAAATATCTATGCATTACCGCGGTCTGCCGCGAAAACGCCGAATCCTATTTTTGGAATGGCTCTCTTTGGATCAGCTGGTAGCACTCCTCAGGTATTTGACGCGCAACGAACAGTTGCGTGTATTGAAAAAGATCGGAGCCGCCCGCTCTACGGAATTATTAGAAGTCCTTAAGAGTGATGACCTCGCCTATCTCCTTTCCGATTTACCGAGCAAGGAGGTCGATCGGCTCATTGCAGAGATGAGGGATGAAGAGAAAAAATCCATTCGTAAAAAAATGAAGTATCCGAAAAGGTCAGCAGGCCGGGCGATGATCAGCCAATACGTATGGGTTCATGAGTCTTATACGGTGGAAAAGACCGTTCATAAATTGAAGTATTTCAAGGACTTTGCCGATTACTTGAATTATGTGTATGTCATTGATGACGAAAAGAGATTGATCGGTGTCGCGTCGTACCGAGATCTGCTTCTGAGCGATCCCGATGATACCATTACGAATATCATGACTACGGATATCGTAAAAGTCCATGAAACGACGAAACAAAGTGATGTCGCCAAAATGATCGGGCGGCATGATTTCTTTTCCGTACCAGTTGTGAATGACGATAATATTCTAGTCGGCATCATTACAGCTGATGACGTCTTGGATATCGTCATGCGGGAAGCGAATGAGGATATCGAAATGTTGTTTGCGTCCGGCAAAGAGATCGACTTCCATACGCGGCCTTTCGTGGCGGCGTATAGAAGGCTACCTTGGCTCGTGTTGCTATTATTCATCGGCCTCGTGTCGGGCAGTATCATCGCGAAATTCGAAGCTACGCTTGAAGCCGTCGTCGCTTTGGCATTTTTCATGCCGATGATTGCCGGGATGACCGGAAATACGGGAACGCAATCATTGGCTGTCGTCGTTCGGGGGCTTGTAACGGAAGAACTGACGATGAAAAAAACGCTCAGCCTCGTTTTCCGTGAACTGCTTGTCGGTATCATGCTCGGAATTATCTGCGGTGCAGTCATTTCCGTCATCGCCTATATTTGGCAAGGCAGCTTCACACTCGGGCTCGTCGTCGGCTCATCCCTCGTCGCGACACTGATCATCGGAACGTTGGCGGGAACCATCATCCCGTTGATCTTGAGTAAATTCAAAGTCGATCCAGCGGTCGCGTCCGGCCCGCTCATTACGACGATCAATGATATTTTGTCGTTATTGATTTACTTTGGAATTGCAACGATGTTCATTTCGAAATTGATGTAGGGATTGAAGATAGTTATACAATAGATGGCTCGCTTTGAGCGCGGGGCCTCCCCCTTTGAGCGCGGAACCTCTCGCTTTGGGCGCGGAACCTCTCGCTTTGGGCGCGGAACCTCTCGCTTTGGGCGCGGAACCTCTCGCTTTGGGCGCGGAACCTCTCGCTTTGGGCGCGGAACCTCTCGCTTT